>PIVS01000269.1 GCA_003353855.1 Desulfobacteraceae bacterium | reverse complement strand
TATTTTTAAAATTGTAATACCAGACGTCATGGCTGTCATTTGGGCTGATTTTTTTTAAAGCACCTTTGAAGTGGTAATAGGTTTGGGTAATGTCTGAAACAAAAAAG
This sequence comes from Desulfobacteraceae bacterium, assembly GCA_003353855.1. Classification (GTDB taxonomy): domain Bacteria; phylum Desulfobacterota; class Desulfobacteria; order Desulfobacterales; family Desulfobacteraceae; genus NBML01. The sequence goes on along the minus strand of PIVS01000269.1, from coordinate 6,565 downwards.
GAACTGAAAAAATGATATTTGTCCTTGATCTCCAATAAATATTTCTGGATAAGGAGCTGATCGGTTTCACCCCCTATAACCCAATCCTTTAAAAAGGTGTCATTGGCCATGAGGGAAGAAACAAATATCGGCCGGGTTAAATCTTTTTGGATTTCCGAATAGATATTGTCCCTGGCAAGGGGGAGGCTGTTGTCAATGATGCTTGTTTTGACAGATTTTTTCGATGATTGGTATGAAATGACATTGGTCAGTAAAAATCCGGACAATAGAATGATGCTGAGAACAAGAATGAGTTTTGTGCGAATTGAAAAAAAAATCATGACGGCCTCAATAAAGTAAGTGTCGGTAAAATGGGAATAATGTTAGTCCATTATTTAATAAAACTCATCATTGAAACAGGTCAGGGCAAAAAAAAGACCGGACAATGGGGATGGTTTATTTTGCAAAGGCCAGCTTTAACCCGAAACCGATGAAAATTATGCCGGATAATTTCTGCATGATGAGCCCGATACGATGGTCGTTTCTAAGGGTGTCCGTCATCCGCGAAGCTGTTCCTGTCAATACCATGAACCAGATACTGCTGGTACCAAGGAAGGTGCACCCAAGAACAAGAAACGGCAATGGCCCTTGAGCAGCCAGGGGATTGATGAACTGGGGCAGAAAAGAGAGAAAAAAAAGGGCAACCTTAGGATTTAACACATTGGTGATCACCCCCTGGCGGTAGATTTTCATAAGATCCCTTGTGACAAATCGGCTGCCGACGGTTTCAAAGGCTGTTTTTTTGTCCATCAGGGTTTTGAGACCCAGGAAGATCAGATAAAAGGCCCCTGCCCATTTTATAATGGTAAAGGCTGTGGCAGAGGTGGCAAGGATCAGGGAAAGCCCAAAGGCTGCACAGAGAACATGAACCACACAGCCTGTCATAATGCCGGCAACGGACACAAGGCCGGCACTCCTGCCCTGGGAAACACTTCGGGTAAGAATATACATGGTATCCACCCCGGGTGTAAGGTTGAGTATGATGGCGGCAATAATAAATCCGGTATAATTTTCAATTCCAAACATGGGGGGCTATCCTTTATTTTAACCCGGTAAATATGCGGGGATATTCTAGGGAAAATGCCTAGTCAAACAGGGCATCGATAAATTGTTGTGAATCAAACGCCTGGAGGTCATCAATCCCTTCCCCGATACCGATATAGGAGATGGGAAGGTCCATGGTGCTGGAAATGGCCGCGACGATTCCTCCCTTAGCGGTTCCGTCCAGTTTTGTCAGTGCAATCTGGGTAATCTCGACTGCTTCATGGAACCTCTTTGCCTGGGAGATGGCATTTTGACCGGTTGTGGCATCCAGGACCATTAAAACCTCATGGGGGGCTGTATTCAGTTTTTTATTGATCGAACGTTTGATTTTTTTTAATTCTTCCATGAGATTTTTCTGGGTGTGGAGCCGGCCGGCTGTATCGACAAGAACAATATCCACTCCCCTGGCAATGGCTGCTTCCACAGCATCATAGGCAACGGCGGCAGGATCTGCACCCTCCTTGTGCCTGACAATTGAGGACCCGGATCTGTCTGCCCACACTTCAACCTGCTCAATGGCAGCTGCCCTGAAGGTATCAGCGGCTGCGATGAGCACTTTTTTCCCCTGTCGGGTATATTTCATGGCAAGCTTGCCCAGGGTGGTGGTTTTTCCGGTCCCATTCACCCCGACCATCATGATTACATGGGGTTTGGAAAGAACAGGTTCACGGGGCTGTGCCGGAGTGTCAGGGAACAGTCCCACAAGTTCATTTTTTAAAACCTGTTTAAGTTCTTCGGCAGTATTCAGCCCCTTGGCCTTTTTCCGGATCCGCTCCATCATCTCCATGGTGATGTCCATACCAAGGTCTGATGTGACCAGCAGTTCTTCAAGTTCTTCAAAAAGATCTTCATCAATTTGTTTATTTGCAACAAAAAGTTCGTTTATATCTGTATTCAGGACAGCGCGGGTTTTGCTTAATCCTGTTTTTAACCGGGAAAATATTCCATTGTCTGTTTTTTTTTGTTCAGTTTTTTGATCTGCTTTAATGCTTTTTTTCTTGAATATATTAAAGGCCAACCGTTATCTCCCAAAATTATAAAGTTAATTGGTCATAATTTAATCTTGTATGATCTTTTACAATTTTTAGTTACCAGAATCAAGGCAAGACAAGGAAAATTACAAGATCAAGGATAATAACAAGATCAAGGATAAATGACAATCATGCTTTACTTTCTGTGCTTCAACCGATAAAAATAAAGAAAATAAAATTACCATAAAAGGAATTTTGTCTGATGGTGACGCAACTGGATGAAAAAATAGTGTTGTTGAAGGAACAGGTTAAAAAACTTCAATCTCAAAAAGACAGTTTGATAAAAGAACTGGACAGGATTGAAGAAAAATTTGAAAACCAGGACAGACTTTATCGCAAGTATCTACCCCTCATCATAGATGCCCTGGCAGCAGGGGACACTCATTTTTCAAAGGTATGCTGTGACCTGGGCGCTGCATTAAAAAAAGGAGCCTCTTTTGTAAAAATTTCTTATATTTTTGAGAAATTGAAAACCGCCATGATCAAGGAAGGTATCGGTCCGGTTGAGCCTAAAAGGAAAAAAGGGATCTTTGCATCCATAATGAAATCTTCAACAAATAATTTTATTGAAGATTTCAAGGTAAGCTATCATGGTATTCTCGATAACCTGAGGTCCATCCTTGACAATAGGTATGCAACCAGGATGGACAATATAGCGCACAAAATATCAAGTGTTGCCGATACCGGGGATATCACGGATATCCGGGAAAGTATGTTCAGCCTGATCTTTTCCTATATTTCCGAAACCAGCCAGGACCGGGAAAAAGTAAATTCCTTTGTCCAGGATATTGTGGGCAAGATTCTCGATATTGAAGCAAAAGTTTTCATTTCCCATGACCAGACAACCTCCTTGCTTTCATCCAATTTAGGGTTTGATACGCTTTTAAATACTGAACTGACAGATCTTCAAAAAACCTCCGATGTGGCCTCAAGTCTGGATGATTTGAAATTTCAGATCACCGAAAGACTCAGATCTATTGAAAAAGCATTGAATAAAAAACAATTACAGGACAAGGAGATTCAGGCCGCAGCAGAAAAAAGTCGGAATGTTTTCAGGTCCGGGTTTGCCCGGTTAAAGCAGAAATTGGAAAAGGCCACAAAATATTCTGAAAAACTTGAAAAAAAGTTGAATCAGGATCAACTGACCGGCTCATTTAACCGGCGGGCCTATGATAAAAAAATTAGTGAGGAAATGGAACGATTTTTGCGGTATGGAACCATATTTTCACTGTTGTTGATTGATGCGGATAATTTTAAAAAAGTCAATGACCGATATGGACATTCAATTGGGGACAGGTGTCTCAAGGAAATTATTAAAAGATCCATCCCTTTGCTGGGTAAAAATGATATGTTGGCCCGGTATGGCGGGGAGGAGTTTGCCGTTATTATGCCTGAAACCGATTCGGGCGGGGCAAAAAAGGCGGCTGAAAAGGTTCGGAAGACCATAGAAAAAATTGAATTTTTATACAAAAATGAGAAAGTAAAGGTTACGGTGAGTATCGGTATTACCCAGACACAAGAAGGTGATACAGATCATTTGCAGATATTTGAACGGGCAGATATTGCCGTATACAAGGCAAAAGAAAATGGCAGGAACCAGGTAGTGGTTCATTAAAATAGTGAAAATTACGAAAATTATACAGGAGCGGGAATGGGACCTGAGATAGAACTGGATTATTTACTGAATCATCCAATTGCAAATAGTGTTACATCGGACGTTAATAGTGAAACAATGGCCAGAAGATCATTTTCACCCAAAAAGATCCGGATTTTTACCCGGGAGTATTCTTTGCTGGAAGACCAGCCGCAATTTAAGTTCAGCAATGATAAGGAAGCAGAAAAGGTTCTTCCGGACATTATTGGCAATAAAGTTCAGACGGTAACCCTCAATGGTCAATTGTCTGAAATACAGAAACAGGCCTTTTCAAAGAAACGAAATGTAGGGGTGGTTTTTTCCGGGGGACCTGCTCCGGGAGGGCATAATGTAATTGCAGGACTCTATGATGAAGTCAAAAAATATAACCCTGAATCAAAGCTGCTTGGATTTATAATGGGGCCGGACGGGCTGATTGAATCCCGGCATGTGGAGATTACCCGGGAACTTGTGGATGCCCACAGAAACATGGGCGGTTTTTCCATGATACAGACGGGCAGGACAAAGATAGATTCAAAAAAGAAGATGGACGCTTCCCTGCAAAGCTGCCTGCATCTTGGTCTGGATGCACTTGTGGTTATCGGCGGGGATGATTCCAATACCAATGCTGCATTTCTTGCCCAGCATTTTAAAGGGTCAGGTATCAAGGTTATCGGGGTTCCCAAAACCATTGATGGTGACATCCAGGTGTCAACGGATGATGGGGATGTACTTTGTGCCATTTCATTTGGCTTTCACACTGCTGCCAGGGCTTTTTCCCAGAATATAAGCAATCTGGCCAGCGATGGGCAATCCACGGTCAAATACTGGCATGTCTGCAAGGTGATGGGCAGGGTGGCCAGTCATTTAACACTGGAAAGCGCTCTTCAGACCCATGCAACCTTGTCCCTGATAGGAGAGGAACTGGCAGATTATGTTGACCGGGAACGCCTTGAAAAGGCAAGGGAAAATAAAACCATAGATTATAATGCCTTTGGTATTACCCTGCGCCACCTGTCCCGGTTAATCTGCGATATCATTGTTAAGAGGGCTGCCGCTGGGAAAAATTACGGGATAATGATCATTCCAGAAGGGATTTTGGAATTTATAAATGAAATTCAGGTTTTTATCATAAAAATTAATAAAATTATTGCCGAGTACAACACCATCCACGATCAGGATTTTCATCGCACCTTCCCCGGATTGAATGAAAAACTTGAATATTTAAGATGGATCAGCCAGGGAATGATAGATAAGAGCCCCTTCCCCATCTGGAATCTGAGGGATGATGAATTGTTTAACCAATTGCCCCCGTTTTTCAGGGCAGGTCTTTTGGTTGAACGGGATCTCCATGGAAATTTTCAGTTTTCCCAGGTCAAAACAGAAAAAATGATCATGGACATGGTAAAGGAGTATCTTGGAGTTTTAAAAGAGCAGGGGGTCTACAAAATCGGGATCAAAAACAGTGAGTACAAGGTCAATATGGCTTCTTGCAATTTGGATCCTGATTTATATGCAAAGGCAATTTTCAGGAATCCCAATGCCAGATTTCTTTTGGTTAAAGAGACTGTTATTTCGCAAAAAACCCTGAAGCATGCGCTTGTCAGCAATGGATTGATGGATGTTGAAGAAAATATCCCCGGTCCCATTCTTGAGATTTTCAAAAAATCCCAGCCAAATTTCAAAACCCAGACCCATTTTTACGGGTATGACGGCAGGGGGTCAGCTCCCAGCCATTTTGACTGCAATTATACCTATAACCTGGGAATGACAGCTTTTCACCTCATTGCCGGAAATGCAACCGGCCAGATGGCAGCCATCCGGAACCTTGAAATGGACTTTGAAAAATGGGAACCCATTGGCATACCCATTGCCAAACTCATGCATTTGGAAGAGCGAAAGGGCAAGCTGGAATTGGTAATCGAAAAAAGTATTGTGGATCTGAACTCAAATGCCTTCAGGGTCTATAAAGCCCTGCGGGATAAATGTGTGGCACTGGATTCCGAAGAGGACCACTACCGGCAGCCGGGACCGGTCCGTTTTGCCAGTGAAACCGAAGAAGACAGGCCCATTTCTCTGGTGCTAAATTCCCTGGGACCCAAAAACAAATGATGGCTTGATTTGGCTAAACGTCTTTTTTCATGGAGTGTTCCCGGGGCGGTGAGTCCTTAAAGAAGGGCTCATAAATCTGAACCGATTGTTTCCGCCCCCGTACCCTTGCCCGGTCAATGGCGTGAAAGGAAAATCGATTTTTCAATTTTTCTCTGGTAAATTCGGAGACAAGAATGGTGGTGCCATAGGTTTTGTTGAGCCCTTCAAGCCTGGATGCCAGGTTAACATTGTCTCCCATGACAGTATAGTCAAACCGGTCATGGCTGCCGAAATTTCCTACACTCATCATTCCTGAATTAATCCCAATGCCTATGGCAATCTCCGGCATGCCCTGCTCCTTGAAACTCTGGTTGATTTTTATCAGGTGCTTTTTCATTAAAAGGGCTGTTTGAACTGCTTTGCCTGCATGATCCGGTTCCTCATTGGGGGCCCCCCAGAAGGCCATAATGGCATCACCAATGAATTTATCCACGGTGCCTTTGTTTTCCATGATGATATGACTCATTTGTGTCAGGTATTGGTTCATGAATTTTCCAAGGGCCATGGAGTCCATTTTTTCAGAAATACTGGTAAAGCCGCGGATGTCTGAAAACAGAACGGTAAGCTCCCTTTGTTCCCCGGCCAAAGAAAGCCGTTTGGGGTTTTCCACAAGGGATTTTACCACCTCCGGGGCCAGGTAATGGGAAAAAGCGGTTTGGATATATCG
>PIVS01000818.1 GCA_003353855.1 Desulfobacteraceae bacterium | reverse complement strand
TTAATCCTTCGGTCCAGCGACAACGCCGGATGGGGGATCTGAATGGCGACGGGATTGGAGAGCACCTCCTGGAAATCGACCTGGCACGTGGCCGGGAGGCACATCGGGAAGCTAGGGGACACCACCCGGACACCATTGGCGTCCGGGACGTGTCAAGCGTCGGGGTCGGTTCAAGGGGCAGCGGGGGAGCTATTCATTCCTCCGAGGTCTCGGCGTCTTTGTTTGACGCCGCCGCGCCCACAGTCGACACATCGAACTGCAAGGCCAATTTGGGCGACCTATATCTGATAGTGTCCATTACCTGCACCTACACGAGTTCTGAGGAAGACCTTGACGTTCGGGCGGTCTTTGAGACGATCAACCAGCGGTTAGTCGGGACATATGCTCATATCCCGTCTGACGCCCGAACGGTGATTGAAGCATATGCCGGCAAAGGGCCCGAGTCGCTGTAGAGAAGCCCGCAGATCGACCTCAAATCCAGCTAAAAATCCCACACTTGCTTACCTGTCAGGTTAAATTCAGGGATTAAAAATAAAGAAACTTCAGGTTAAGTTGCGTGGGACAGCAGGATGCCGCCCATGCCTTTTATCTTCCTCCCCCCCCCCTCTGGAACTCTTTATTAACTGTTCTGACCAAAATCACAAGAAAAAATTACAACACCCTTATTTGCTGCCCACACTGCGGCAATCAATATTCTTATGTAAAGCACGGATTTTATAGCCGGTATCTATTTGACGACAGTCAGATAAACATCCAACGCTACCGATGTGACAACGATACGTGTCCAAAAAAAAACTTTTTTAATTTTACCCCATGCATTTTTACGGATAAACCGGGCCTCATTGTGCATGCTCATGCATGTTTTGGGCGAATATGAAAAAGGAAACACTATTACCTCCATTGCAAAAGATACCGGCAGCAACTGGCCCCGAATACAAAGATGGATTTCAAAAGCTTTGACAATCCGAAATTGGATAAGCAGAGAGTATCAACAGGCACCTCCCTGCCTGTCATCAAAAAAGGAGTGGTCTTGTTTTATCCGGGATTTTTCCTGGGCTTTTTACCCTAAAAGATATGGCAAGACTGCCATCAACACAAAACGTATATTCTTATAAATCAAGGGGTTTGATACTATGACCTTCCTGGGTTTTTTAACTTTAAACAACGGAGGTCTATAGCGCTCAGCAAAATTGACACACCTTTGCTCACTTAAATTGATACACCACTGATTTTATTGACAAAATTGATAAAGAGCTTGACAAAAGTACGAAGTTTTACTATAAGAGCATTATATGATATTTTTTGGAGGATCAGAAAAGTTCATACGTATGAACTCTATTCTTAACCCTTTTAAATTATTCGATAAAAATCTCAAGTCTAAATTTAGTCCTTTCTAATCTTTAAACGCTGCTATGATTTTTTTCCAAAGAAGACTACTTGGAAAAGAAAAAATGCTTTCTGGGTGGATTGTGCTGTGAACCAACGTCTCAATTTATCAGAGCGCAACTGTATCAATTTATGTGAGCGCTGATATGGTTGACACCTGTCAATAGAAAATAACATATCCCGGCCTCTTTTTTTTAATGTCAAATTCAAGAAGATCTTACTCCTTTTAAAATTTTATTGACGGGGACGGTGTCATCAAT
>PIVS01000817.1 GCA_003353855.1 Desulfobacteraceae bacterium | reverse complement strand
CATCCATATATGGGGATCTCCTCCCCGTCATCCAGTCGGCAGATCTTTCCATTGTCAACCTGGAAGCACCCTTAAGCGACCAGGGGAACCAGGTGGTCAAGAGCGGCGCCGTGTTCAAGGGAGAAACCCGACACATCAAAGGCCTGACTGCCCTTCCCTTTGACGCGGTAACCCTGGCCAATAATCATGTATTTGATTTTGGTCCTGGCGCCTTCCAAGATACCCTTGATATCCTTGGGGAAAATAAAATTCAATGGACCGGAGCTGGCATGTCAATTGAAGAAGCTGCCAAGCCGCTGATCCTGACCGCCAACGGTCTGAAGATTGCCATTGTCAATTTTTCTGAAAGCGAAGACCTGACCGCAGCAGGCAAGGGACCCGGCGTCATGGGCTGGGAAATCCCCTGGCTTGAAACCCAGATTCAGGCCTTAAAACAAGCCGTTGACAAAGTTGTTGTCATTGCCCATTGCGGCCTTGAATATATTCCCTTTGCCCCCCCCTATGTGATGGATGCCTTTGAAAAAATGGCCGAGGCCGGTGCCGATGCCGTCATCGGACATCATCCCCATGTGCCCCAGGGAATCAAATTTCACAAAGGGGTGCCCATCTGCTGCAGCCTGGGTAATTTTGTCTTTTACCAGGACACAGACCTTTATTTCCGCAAACTTGGCTATATGGTAAAAATCGGGTTAACCAGGGACGCTCTGGTCTCCCTTGATCTTCTTCCCTACCAGATCCAAGACCAGGGGCTGTCTACACTAAAAGACCAGGACAGAGACAATTTTTTCACCCGGTTCAAGGAGATATCCCTTCCCCTGGATACACCCCGGGGGATTAGAGATTCCTGGAACGGATTTCTCCATTATTACGGCAAAGAGGGATTTAAAAATGAAGTGGCCACGATCATGGAAAAAATAGAAACCGATCCCCAAAAGGGGGCTGCCATGTTCCGGAACCGGCTCACCACCAACCAGCACTTTTACCATTGGCAGGACATGTTGACCCGCATGGTAAAAGGGGAACTTGAAACATCCCCTGGCTGGGCCAGAAAGATTGCCCAGGAATGGCTATCCCGCAAGTGTGAGGGAGGAAAAGACAATGAATAAAAATGAGACCACCATATTGGTAACCGACTCCGGCCTTGGGGGTCTGTCTGTCTTTGCCGACATTGCCGGGCAATTGAAAAAAAATGCACCCTTTGAAAAAATCACCCTGGTTTATTTTAATGCATGGCCTTATCCCGACAAGGGATATAATCATTTCCCGGATATGGCTGCCAAGGCAATAGTGTTCAACAATGCCATGGAGGCCATGGCAAAATATACCCCGGATACCATCCTCATTGCCTGTAATACCCTGTCGGTTATCTATCCCTTTACCCACTTTTCCAAAACCACGGATATCCGGGTTACAGGCATTGTGGACCACGGGATAGCGCTCATACATGAACATTTGAAGCAAACACAAGACAGCCGGGTGGTTGTCTTCGGGACCCCCACCACCACAGGGGAAGGAAGTCATAAAAAAGCCCTGGTAAAAATGGGAATAAATCCTGAAAGAATTATCAACCAGGGATGTGTAAACCTGGCCGGAAAAATTGAAAGAGATCCTTTTAGTAAGGATGTGTCCCAGATGATTGATACCAA
>PIVS01000268.1 GCA_003353855.1 Desulfobacteraceae bacterium | reverse complement strand
TATTTTTGTTTGGTCTTGATGTTGTTGAATCTGATTTTGTAAAGGGTTACAGCTCCCCTTGCCGAGGGAGTTCTTACATCGATATGTTTAACCATGTAGGCGTCATCGTTTATTTCCACGACATTCCCTTTTTTCAAATCACAAGCCTTGGGCATTTTTTATTCTCCTGATTGCTGTTTTAAAAAACCATCAATACCATTCAAAGGAAAAATTTAAAAGCAACAAAAGAATATCCCACCCTTTTTGGGCCCTTGTCATGGCAATAGGTTCGGGAAATGGAAAATTTACCGAGACTTTTTATTTATGGGAGTATATAGTGCCCATTTTTACCCACAGATAACGTTAACCGGAATCTGTTGATTTTACTTAAAGGAGTTAGGTTTATGAAAAAAATAGTATTGGTTATCCTGATCAGTTTAATGATGTTGCCGGCAGCAAATGCAGCGGTTGTGGCAAAAATCGGCATTCTTGAGATTACGGATAAAGATGTTGACGCAAGATTAAAACAGCTTCCGCCACAGTACAAAGCCAGCTACACCTCTGAGGCGGGCCGGAAAATGCTGGTGGAACAGCTTGTTCAGGAAAAGCTCATTTATCTCCGGGCCAGAAATGAAAAATATGACACCAATGCCGAGGTGTTAAAACAATTGGAAAAGACTAAACATCGTCTCATGGTCGGACAATACATAAATGATCTTTTTGAAAAGATCCAGGTGACCGAAAAAGAGGCGAAAACCTATTATGATGAAAACAAAGCCATGTTTGTTCAAAAGGAACAGGTAAAGGCAAAACATATTCTCTTCAAAACCCAGGAGGAGGCCGTGGCGGCCAGGGATCGTATTCTCAAGGGCGAATCATTTGAAGATGTTGCCAAAGAGCTCTCAACTGGACCCAGCGCCTCAAAAGGCGGGGACCTGGGCTGGTTTGAAAAGGAAAAAATGGTGCCGGCATTTGCAAACTCAGCCTTCAGCCTGGCAATTGATGCGGTCAGTGAGCCTGTGAAAACTCAATTTGGGTATCACCTTATCAAGGTGTATGGAAAAAAAGCAGCCGGGACCAAATCCTTTGCCGACACCAGGGCTGGAATTGAAGAAAAGCTCCTGGTGAACAAACAAAAAGAAAGAGTGGATGAAGTTATTAAAAAAGTGAAAGAAGAGAATCCCGTGACAACCTATTAACGGTTTATGCCTTTTTCCCGGTGTTGCCATTCATCCTCAATTGTGCATCCATGAATTACACACCCATATCCAATGGTAACACCATCTCCAATTTTTAATTGGAGATTTTCATCGGCATGACATCACAAATCCTGGATCTTGGTTTTCTCTCCCACACTTATTTTATCAAAGTCACCACGAATGACGGTTTGAAACCATACAGAAGATTGTCTTATCCATGAGAGCGGCCACTGCTACCATCTTTCAGGGGGCCGCTCTCCTTATCTGTATGGCCAGGCAATTGGGGCCATATTGTACTTATGCAGGGCTATGATTTTACAATTATCATATTGGTCAAATCGATTTTTTCTTAAAAACCAATAGTGTTAAGGATATAAGAAGGAGGATAAAGGCAAAAACATTGATTAACGGGTGCACCGGCCCAAGGGTAACAAATTGATTTTGAGAAATTAAAGAGTCGGCATAGGCCTGGACCATAAAAAGTTTTGGGTAAAAAATGCGCCATGGTGCAGGAGATGACCCGGCGGCTGAAGGAGAAATTGCCGTAAATATCTCACTGCTTAACAAGCGGTAGCCACCATCAGAAACAAAGCCGATACCCAGGATTCCAATTGCAAACAAGGCAGAGATAAAATCTGGCATAAGCAAAGAAAACAAACATACTGCCGCTGCCATAAAAAGAAGATTTACTGAACAAATAATTGAGGCCCCAATATATCCCAGATTAATTTCACCGGTTTGGAACCAGATAATTAAAGACAGGGATAAATGTAAAAGAAGCATAAATCCTGAAGAGAGCAGCCATGTCCCGATTATTCGACCAAGCACATATTCCCAGCGATTAACGGGTCTTGAAAGAAACATCTGAACAGAACCATCGTTTTGATCCCTGGTGAAAATTCTCATTGATATCATCGAAACCATTAAAAGCATTCCCATAACGATTATCTGGAAAATAATTCGAGAAAGGTACAATGTGCTGTCAACCTGCTGGCCGTTAATTACATAATCTGCGGAGTAACACCCCCGTGTCAGAAAAAGAAGCCCGATGGACAATCCAATAAGAAGATAAAAACTTTTGGCCCTCATCTGGTCAACAATCGTATAATGTGCAATTTTAATAAACATTTTCATATTATCTTTATTTTTTATCTTTAATTTTTGGTTACATGTTTAATAAAAACATCTTCAAGAGTTTCGCCATGGGACACTATGGAGTCAATCGAATCCTTTGCGACTATTTTGCCTTTATGTATAATCGCAGCAGTATCACATGTTTTTTCGACCTCTGACAGCAGGTGTGAGTTCAGGACAATTGTTATTTCTTGACTCCTTAGGGTTTCAATAATATTTCTAATATCCCTGATACCCATGGGGTCCAACCCGGAAACCGGTTCGTCGAGTATCAATAGCTCAGGGGTGCCCAGCAGAGCACCGGCAACCCCGATCCGTTGATTCATTCCCTTTGAATAGCCAGAGCTTTTTTTATTTTCTTTTCCTGACATTGATACGACTTCCACGACTCTTTCAACTTCAATCCTTGCTTTTTTCCCGGATAATCCAATGAGAGATGCATGACGAAGAAGATATTCAAAACCTGAAAGGTATGGGGGGATCATATGATGTTCTGCTATATACCCAATATTTTTCCTTGCCCTTGTTTCAGAAGTTGGGACCCCTTTAATTGAGATTCTGCCGGAAGTTGGCTGAATAAATCCCAACAGCATTTTAATAATTGTTGTTTTGCCGGCTCCATTTGGGCCAAGCAATGCAAAAAATTCACCCTTCTCAATTTGGTATGAAACCTCATCAACCGCTTTCAGGCTGCCAAATTTTTTTGTAACTGCATCCAATACAATCATTATATCACTCATTTATATGTTTTAATTGTTGTAAATACATTTGTGCTGTATTCTGTCCGGTATTCACAGGAGTTTTTTTGTTGCTGGGAAGAAATATAACAAAATTTGTGTATCTTCCATAGAAATTATTAAAATTTTGTTTTACCTGAACTCAAAAGCCCTTGAATTCTCCTCCGGCAAGTGCCATATACACATTTTGGCGTGTATAAATTGGTAGAGGACAAATCAACATTTTTGAGGATTAGAAACATTATGACAACATCGACAGAAGAATCATTTGATTTTTGGAATGATCATTCCCTTGAATTCCTCGAAATGGCTATGAAACGGGACTACCAGGAAAGTGTCCAGGCTCCTGACGGATATGGAAAGAATGTCAGGGATTGTGGAGATGCCGTTGAATTTTATTTGATGATAAAAAAGGAAGAACTAACATCCATTTCTTATGATATTCAGGGCTGCCTTTTTTCCCATGCCTGTGCCAATACCATCATAAAATTAGCCCTGAACGCCACGGTTGAACAGGCAAGAAGTATCAGGGCAGAAGATATCGTTGATTTTTTAAAAACCCTGCCTGAAAAAGAAAGTCATTGCGCAGCACATGCCCTGGAGGCATTTAACCATGCCCTGGACAGTATTAAAGGGTAGTTGCCTGGCTTGATATTAATGTTAAGTATCGGCCAGGCGCTGGTCATACATAGAGCCAACTCCGTATTCATCCCTGCGCATGAATTTTTCCAAAGAGGGGCCTATGAGTTGCATTTCCGGATTCTTTTTTTGTACCTCCTGGGCAACCCTCATTTCTTTGGTGCAGCCCGTGCTGTAGGTTGAGTCCTTTCCAATCCATTCCGGGGGAACTTTTTTGTTCATCAGGGCAAAGCTGTCGGTGATATCGTCTGCCGTCTGGAATCTCCAGATATCAATATAACCGCTTATCTGAACAATTTCCCACATATACATGAGATCATCCGCGTCCATACCCTGTTCATAATATTTGGACGGGTTGATGATAAACAGGTCGGCAGACAGCTGGTTTAAATTTTGAATAAACAGACCCATGATCTCTTTGGCCACAGCAATCTTGCCGGGTATGGAACCGATGATACCGCTGTAAAACATCACTGTCATGTTCCGGGACTTTGCTGATTTCATCTGCTCTATGATTTTATTTGCCTTCTCTTCAAGGTCTGTGTGGGAAAAATTTATAAAATCAGGGTGCCGGGGTTTAAAGGTAATGGACAACTCTTCATTTTCTTCACTGATATTGATGATGTCCCTGGTGAATTGAAAATGGGTGTTGATGAGGCGGTTTTTCTGTTCCCTGCCCCTTGAGATCACATAGTCTACTTCTTTGAAAATACGGGAAAAGGTGGTGGATGTCAGCAGAAGATTCAATATTTCCTGGGTGCCGTCGGAGACGGTATAGATATTTTGATCCTGTTTAAGTCGCTGAACAAGTTTATTTTTGCTGATGGTTTTTTCATGGATAAAATTAGCGGTTTCAAGGAATTTTGCCAATGTCGGGTCTGTCAGGGTGTCGGCCAGGGATATTTTTTTGAAAAAAGGCGTTTCTTTAACTGCAAGAATAACTATGTGCCCCAGCTCTGCTAAAAATTTGGCAATGAAAAGATCTACCACCACAGCACCCGATTCATCCACGAGCCAGAGAATTTTTCTTTTTGGGGTATGGATCAGTTCTGTCAGGCGGGTCATTCCGTTTCCCGTAATCCGGGTGTTGAAGATTTTTTTGATCAGGGACAGGCTGGGAATTTTAAACTTTTCACACCTCCATAGATGCGGGGCTGACAAAAGGCTTAAAAGCCGTTTAAACTCAATTTCCTTAATTTTTTCCCTCAGTTCATAGAGGGACAGGTTGTCGATATCTTCTATGGTGCCGTTGATCTGGTTCAAGGCCTTTTGAAATGTTTCAGATGTTAATAGTTTGTTTACCCGGCTGTTTTCCTTTTTCTTTTCATCTGAGTAAGGGTTTTCAATGTGGGTCCGGCTTAAAAAAATTTTATACAGCCTTTTTTCGAGGCGGGAAGGGATCAGAAGACCGGTTTCTATCTCATGGTCATATTTTATTTTTATCAGGGATTTTAGAAACTGTCGGTCATAGTCCGAGTCAATGACATCATCCACCAATTGAACGATCTTGTCGTAGACACGCCGGTATTCTTTTTTCAGGAAGTCAGGATATTTCCGGGACATGATGGTGTCGAACATTTTATCGGAACAGGGATAAAACCGTTCATTATTTTCCGGATAGACCATAAACTCAATTTGTTCCAGGGTGCTGACTTTTGTGGGGTAGGCAAAGGGGTCAATATGATTTTCAAGAAAAAAAACAGTGAACCAGGCATCAAAGTTCGGATCTTTCCCGATTTGTATGGGTGTAAAGCCGTTCATGGGTTCTCCTTTTATGAGTTGGAAAATAATGTACACTATATTTTCTATTTTTCAAATAGTTACCCTTTAAATTTTCTTGACTTCCCCTGGCATTGGAGCGTATTTTTATGGGAATGAATCAGAAAACTGCCTTTAAAATACTCGGGATTGGCCCAGGGGCTTCCTTGAACCAGGCAAAAAAGGCCTTCCGGAATTTGGCCAAGCAATATCACCCGGACCGGTATCCCCCGGATCTGTATCCAAGTGATGCAATGAGGGCTGTCCGGGCAGAAGCCCGAATGAAACAGATTAACCAGGCATTTCATTTTCTGGCACCCTTGCTGAACTCAGCCGATGCCCTGTCCGGTAAAGCCTCAAAAAAAACTTCGCCTACCCTTAAGAAAAAGAAGGCCCGGATCAAAACAGGCCCTTTGTTTCAAGATATTATAAGGATGCTTAAAAAGGGGCTTAAATTCAAGCTTTCCAGAAAGGGTGGTAAGCCGACCCCCTCTGTTAAACAGTCGATAAAATCAAAGGTTCAAACAAAAAGCAGGGCAGGGAACAGGGACCGGTTTGCCGCAATTTTGCATACCCTTCACCCCGGAGCCCCTGCCGATAAAAAAAACTGGGACAATGGCCCGGGGGGCAGGGTTCAGTCCCGGGATTCAAGAATCAATCCCTATGGTAATTTTATAAAGTACATGGACCTTAAAAAGAAAATAGATGCCAGAACCCGCAGGGAACAAAATTTTAGTAGAATTGAAAAAATAGGAGTTGTCACCCGGGTGAATCCCATTGGGGGCAAAAATAAGTCATGACCTATTTCCCTGCTAAAGGTCAAGTTTAAAGGTCAATGGTGCTGATGGAATTTCCTGTTTTTAAATTTAAAATTCTGGCCTGAAATTTATCAATGATTCCATAGGTGTACAAGTTATTCCGCGGATTTGTCATGGTCCCGGGATTCATGAAGATTTGATTTTCTTTTTTTCCTAGAAAGCAAAGATGGGTGTGGCCTTGAATTATGATATCGGCATCACTGGGAACGGGGCTGCTCCTATGGCCGTGGTGTAAAAACAAATTTTTACTTAATGCTTTGAATCCCATTGTTGACCCATATCCGGGAAAAAACGAAGCTACATCGCAATTTCCATACACATAATAAATTTTTTGGGATATATTTTGTATCTCATTTTTAACAAATTCAGGCTGAAAGTCGGTGTGGGAATAGTTACCGTACCGGGTATCAAAAAGATCCCCTGCAAT
>PIVS01000267.1 GCA_003353855.1 Desulfobacteraceae bacterium | reverse complement strand
ATGCTCCGTGAGGCGGATAAGGGAATTTCCTTTGAAGAAATGGAACAATGCAGAACCACCCTGAACAAGATTTTTATGAATTTTGACCGGTTTGACAGCTAACCCCTATAATTCCACCAATTTGTTTTGAATGGCATACCGGGATAATTCTGCATTATTTCTGATATTCAGTTTTTTTAAAATTCTTGCCCGGTAGGTATCAACGGTTTTTATGCTGAGGTTGTAGGAGGTGGCAATTTCCCGGTTGGTATTGCCCATGGCAAGTTTTCTCAACACCTGGAGTTCCCTCATGGACAGGGATTCTGTCAGGCTTTGATTCTTATTGCCCCGGATGACTCTCAATGCCAGGGCCTCGCTTGCTTTTTCCGTGAGATACCTGCCGCCGGCATTGATTTTTTTGACGGCTTCCACCAATTGTTCCGGTGCGGATTGTTTGGTGACATATCCCATGGCCCCGGCCTCAATGGCCCTGATAACATACTGTTCTTCATCATGCATGGTAAGAATGAGCACGGGAATGTCCGGGCAGTAGCTGCTCATTCGTGTCACCACTTCAAGGCCATCCATTCCGGGCATGGAGATGTCAATGACAGCCACATCCGGCTTTTTGTCCATGGCCTCGTCAAAGGCGGTTTCTCCGTCGGCAGCTTCTGCAATGACCTTGATTTCATTGCTGTCTTCAAGCACTCTTCTCAACCCTTCCCTGACAATATAGTGGTCGTCTGCAAGCAGTACCTTGATCATGGTTATCCTTTTACCTTTACTTTACAACAGATTTTTGTTCCCTGTGACCTGGAGGTTGCAATGGTCAGTTTTCCCCCGGCCAGGTTTGCTCTTTCCTTCATGCCTTCAAGGCCAAACCCGTTTTTGCCTGTGGCATCTGGATCAAATCCGCATCCGTCATCTTCAATGGTGAGCACAATGCCTTCCTGATCCGTTCTCAGTTCAAACAGGATGCTGGCGGCATCGGAATGCCTCAGGGAGTTGGTAACCGCTTCCTGGCCGATGCGGTATAAGGCTGTGGCAAGGGTCTTGTCAATTTCCGGGAGATCATCATGGCGGAAGACGCAGGAAACATTGGATCTGTTTTCAAAATCAGATACCATAGATTCCAGGGCATCGCTAAGCCCCAGGTCATCCAGAACCCGTGGTCTCAGGCGGTAGGCCATATCCCTCACATCCTGTATTGTGTGATCTATAAGACTACTCATTCTTTCGGCCCGCTCCCAGACCTTGGCATCAATCTTCTTTAAATATTTTTCAATCCAGACCGAATCAATGCGCAGGGCTGTCAGCACCTGACCCAGGTGATCATGGAGCTCCTGGGCCACCAGTTCTTTTTCCCTTTCCTGGGAGGTAATGATATTTTTGGACAGGTTCTTCAGATTGGTCTGGGCGTTTTCCAGCTGGGCAGTCCGTTTTTTAACCTGGCCTTCCAGGTCCAACGAGTACTGGGACAGTTTTTCCTTGGCAATCTGCAGGTCTTTCTGGGCCAGGTTTTTTTCTGTGACATCCACGCTGACGGCAAGGGAGCGGATAATTTGTCCTTCTTCATTCCTGACCCCGTAGCAGGAGAGCATGATATCTATTTTTCCCCGGTTCTTTTTGATATAGGTGTAGGGAATATCCTTGCAGAATCCCGTGCTGAAAAACCGGGGAAAGATGATATCGATGGCAAATCTTCTTGATTCCTTTGTGAAAAACCGGGTGAGTTGTTCCCCGATGACTTCATCCCGTTGGTATCCCATGATTTCCACCCAGTGATCCGACACATGTATAATTCTGCCTTCCCTGTCAATGGAGTGGAGCATGATCGGGGTTTTATGGTAGATGTGGCGGTATCGTTCTTCACTCAGCCGTAATTTTTTCTCCGCCTGCATTCTTCTTGTGATCTCCTGGGCTGCCAATTGGTAAAGGATAAAGACAAGGAGGCCTGCCAGAATTAAAATAAAGACTACTGCAGGGCCGATGACACGGATAAAGGGTTCTGTTACCTGTTTTTTAATGGATTTGTGATTTCTCAGGGAGATGATCTGCCACCCCGGGTAATGGGGGACATCCAGGCCTGAAAACAGATATTCCCGGCCCTGGCCGCCGGTGATATATCCGGTATCCATTTTTTTAAATCCTGCCCAGCCCCAGGGGCCGTTTCCAAATTGCCGGGAATCAATAATGGTGTTTAATTTTTCCTCATCCATTTTCCACAGGAACTTGAACCGTAAATCAGGTTTATTGGAAAGAAAAATCAGTCCGTTGGGATCCGCGAACAAAAGGATATCTTCGGATTTTGAAAAGAGGGTGGTTTCTAAAAATTCCACGGAGGATTTTATCACAGCCACCCCAAGGATGGTGCTCCCGGAGGTGTCATAGATCGGATGACTATAGTATACCCCCCGTTTTTGGGAGGTGGTGCCCAGGGCCAGGTAGGTGGCAGGCTTTGCTTTGATTGCATCTGTATAATAGGGTCTGAAGGAAAAATCTTTTCCCACAAAACTGTCTTGGGCATTCCGGTTGCTGGAACACAGGGTAACCCCTGTTTTATCCAGAAGGTAGCTGACATCCAGGTCCAGATTTTCTGTAAAATGGTCCAGAATCTCGTTGGCTTGAAAAATAGTTTCCAGGTTGGTGGTTTCAAGAGCGGTCCGTAATTCCCGGATTCCGGAAAGGGTTTTTACAGGTTTAATGTGTTCTGAAAGATGGGTGGACAATTGCCGGGTAAGCAGTGTGAGGCGGCTATAGGCATTGGATTCTGTTTTCTGGAATGCTGCATCCTGATAGGAAAAATAATAGAGCCATCCCCCGGTTGAGGCAGAGAGAAAGGCAAACAGGGCCAGTATTAAAATTATCATTCGAAGTCGCATTACTTTGGAGTATAGACAGAAGTGCATGATTTTTCAATTGTATTTACGGAGTATTAAAAACCTCCTTGTACACCTATAGATTCCCTCCTGAAATTTATGAATGGCAATAAAGGCAAAACTACCGTATAACAAAAGGGTGAACCGGACAGCAAGGGTCTGTTTTATATTAAATATTGAAGCAAGTTTGGAACGGTGGTGCTTTTAACCAAATTTACTGGAAACCCTTGCTACCCGTTACCCTCAACGATATAGCAGATTTTATTTATGGCCTACTCAATAGAACTATATTTCGATATCGAGTTTGAAATAAAAATTCGGCGTTTGTGGAATTCTCTCAACAAACACAATGTACCTTCAATCATGCAAAAAATAGGTAGTAGGCCCCATCTTGCCATATCTATTTTGGATTATATTGAAGAAGAGGAGGTATCAAACATTATTCGATATCTTGTAAACAACCATAAACAATTTGAAATTGAGTTTCCTGCGATATCCATGATTCCAGGTAAAAAGCAAGCAGTGTTCCTTTCGCCATCTCAAAATGTCCAGCTAAGGGAGATTCAAAGTTCTTTGTATGATTATCTTTTAAAAAAGAGATACTCGCCGAAAGAATATTATAATCCAGGCAAATGGCTTCCACACTGCACAATCTCAAAAGAATTGTCATTTAAACGCGACCTAGCCCAGCGCTCGAATTGACCGGGGTGTAAGGAGCAGTTTTGAAAAGTATCGGTTTTAATAAAAATTATAATTGTACTGAGAGGTCAGGCATAAAACCCCTGGCAACTCAGCTTAAACGTTTGACTAAAAGACAATGAATCTATTATTTGATTTAGATGGCACATTGACAGACCCTTTTCCAGGCATTACAAAATGCATTTCATATGCGTTGGATATGCTGGGCAGGCAATTACCTATGGAGAGTTTGCGTTGGTGTATCGGCCCTCCCTTGAAAGCCAGTTTCGCAAAACTGCTTGCCTCTGATGACGACGCACTTGCTGAAAAGGCCTTAGCGTTTTATCGTGAAAGGTTCGGCTCGGTTGGATTATTTGAGAATGAGGTCTATGACGGCATTCCTGAAGTGCTGGAAGATCTACAGGGGAATGGTCATACTCTCTATGTCGCTACCTCGAAACCAACGGTTTATGCTGAGCGGATTATCGATCATTTTGGTTTGCACCGCTACTTCAAGGGCATCTATGGGAGCGAACTTGACGGAACTCGAAGTGATAAGACGAGTCTTATATCCCATCTTCTTGAAAGAGAATCGATTGCCACATCTGAAGCATCGATGATCGGAGATCGCAAATATGATATTATCGGTGCGAAAGAGAATGGTGTATATGGCTTTGGCGTTCTTTGGGGGTACGGAACGAAGGATGAATTAGAGGCTTCAGGTGCACACGCTTTTATTACAACCCCGGCAGACTTAGTTACAGCATTCAACGGAACGTCGAACCAGCGGGTGAACTTGAGCTGGTATAAATAGCGGTTTGCGATGTAGGCATGTTGTTCTGAACTTTCGGTGTCTATTCAGCGATTTGCTTTCACCATACCCGCCAAGTTACCCCTGGCATTTCAAATTTTTCTTGCGCTGCACCGGGACAGGGGATATAAAACCCATAGTAACAATGGAGGTTTCAGCAGTTAATCCGCGGTATTATTCTTGATAAATTGAACAAAGGAGACAAAATGGGAAAAGTGTTAATCGTATATGCATCAAGAGCAGCCGAGACAAAGGGAATTGCAGAGGTGATTGGAGAGGGTGTTCGCCTGTCCGGGCATGGGGTTGATATTAAAAAAACAAGCGAAATTAAGAGCGAAGAGGATCTGAAAGGATATGACGGATATGCTTTTGGTTCAGCCACCTACCATGGGGGCATGATCTCCACCATGAAACAGATTCTGTTTATTGCAGAGAGAGCAGAACTTCAAGGCAAACCTGGCGGCGCCTTTGGGGCCTATGGGTGGAGCGGCGAGGCAGCTGTGAGAATATTTGAGACCATGACCCATATATATAAGATGCAGATGGTCTCCGGCCCGCTGATACTCAAAGCGAGTTGGGTTGAAGGGGGCATGGAGGCAGCCCAGGAATATGGTAAACGTATTGCCGCAATGATTTAGGAAACAACCATGACCCCTTAAAAGAGGGCGGTTCAGATGAAAATCATTTTAAAATGGTCTTTCAGAGCCATACTGGCACTGCTATTGGGTATCATCTTGCTGCTTGCTGCCGTGACCTGGCTCACGATCCCCATTGATCTGACAAGGTTCAAAGCACCCATAGAGCTGGAATTCTTGCCCCTCCTGGGAAAAAAAATCCACCTGGCAGAGGTCATCGCCAAAAAATTTTCTATCAACCTGGAACAGAAGGCCAATGGCGAGATAAACTGGATTCATCCCCGGGATGACAGCCCCAAAGAAAAGCGATCCCGGGAAGAGAAGTCCTCTGATCCGGCTGAAGGAAATGATTTTTTCAGCAAATTGGGCTGCGTTTTTTCCAGGCTTGCATTGGCTGGGTCCTGTGATCCAGGTCACATAGGAAGTAATGGCCTGGCCCGTGGCATTTTTGGGCAAAATTCTGTTGATGGACAGGGGGGGGCTGCGGCATGGGGTGGGGAATGTTTATCATTACGATGTATCGGCTTCCATTGGAAACCTGAAATCAAGCAGGATGAGATTCTTATTCTAAGTGACCCGGATTTTTGCAGGGAGAACATCTGTATTGTAACAGGGTGCCATGACCTTTTTAAAGACAGAAACCAATAAGCCAGATCAGGCATAGGAATTACCGTCCCTGACCCGAATTGTCCGGGAGGCAAATTTTCCCATTTCAGCGTTATGGGTCACCATGATAATGGTGTGGCCGTCGCTGTTCAGGGCTTTCAGCAATCCCATAATCTCCTTGGCGGTTTCAGAATCCAGATTTCCCGTGGGTTCATCGGCCAGAATTATGGGGGGTTTGTTCACAATGGCCCGGGCAATGGCCACCCGTTCCTGCTCCCCACCGGACAATTGGTCGGGCAGACGGTCGGATTTTTTTTTCAGACCCACCCGTTCAATCACTTCCATTGCCATCTGATGTTTTTCTTTCTTTGTCCTGCCGGTAACAGCCATGGGCAGTTTGATATTTTCCAATACCGTCAAATAGGGAATCAGCTGGAAAGACTGGAAAATAAATCCCATGTACTCGCTTCTAAAATCTGCCCGTTGCTCATTGGAAAGGGAATAAAGATCCAGGGAATCCACAAAGACCTTTCCCCGGGTGGGCCGGTTCAGGGCCCCCATGGTGGACAAGAGGGTGGATTTTCCAGAGCCTGATTGGCCCATGATGGTGACAAACTCCTTGTCGTCAATGACAAAATCCATGTGATCAATGGCGGTCACAGGACTATTGCCGCTGGTATAGGTTTTTCCAAGGTCTCTTATTTCAATTAAATGATTGTGGGTCATATACACGCCCTTTTTCTAAATTTGCGATGATTGCTTCCTAGAGTGCCCTCAGGGCATCGCTGGGATCCATGCGGCCGGCCTTAAATGCCGGATAGAGGCTGGCCAAAAGACTTAATGCCGCTGCCATGAGAAGACAAAGCCCCCCAAGCTGGTAATTGATACCGGCAAAGAGCCCGTCTTTTATGACCAGGGGAATGATTCCCCAGGCAGCCAGATTGCCCAGGACAAATCCAGCGATTCCCCCAAATAATCCCAAAAGCAAGGCTTCCAGAAGAATAATCTGCATAACATGGGTCTGCCTGAATCCAATGGCTCTGAAAATACCGATTTCCCGGGTCCGCTCATTGACAGAACCCATCATGGTCACCATGACCAGCAGGGCACCGATGC
>PIVS01000266.1 GCA_003353855.1 Desulfobacteraceae bacterium | reverse complement strand
TGATAATTCAGGCTCTCAGATTCCAGTATTTGACACCTTTTGGAGCTGATATTTTTGAAATTGAGTGGAGGGATTACAGGTGTTCTATACTCAAATTCAGCCATATTTTTATTTTTCCAGTCTGTTTTAACAATAATTATGCTTCTCAACCAACATCTATTTTTCTTTCCAGATAGCACCTTACCCGGCACCCGAAGGCACACAATGTTGTGTGCCTTCGGGTGCCGGGGTATATTTTTCAGGGTTATAAAAAAATTCAGCTGTTTCTTGACAAAAGGCAAAAAAGCATTTCCTTATCCTTTTTCTTGACAAAAAGCATCGTATCATCTTATTAGATTGCCCTAACATACTGAACTTTATTGAGGGAAAGAATGAACCTACAACTTACGCTTATTCAAACCATGGCCTTAGCCCTGATCATTTTATTCATGGGTTATTTTCTAAATAATAAGCTATCTTTTTTAAAGCAAAACAACATTCCTGAACCGGTTGTCGGTGGAATCTTCTTTGCTATTTTGAACTGGATTCTTTTTTCTTGTTTCAACATAAACTTCTCCTTTGACATGAGTTTAAAAGGGCCTTTAATGCTGATTTTTTTCACCACTGTCGGACTGGGCGCCAGTTTCAAGCTTCTAATGAAAGGGGGATTAAAGGTTGGGCTGTTTCTGGCTGTGGCCTCTGTTTATTTGATGATACAAAATGCCGTTGGTGTATTCCTTGCAAAAATTACCGATTTAAACCCTTTATGCGGACTCCTTGCAGGTTCTGTAACTCTTTCCGGAGGACATGGAACAGGTGCCACCTATGCAGAGATGTTCTCTGGAACACAAAACCTGCAGGGTGCATTTGAACTGGCAATGGCCTGTGCAACCTTTGGTCTTATCCTAGGAGGCCTCATAGGCGGCCCGGTAACAAAAAGGCTGATTTCAAAGTACAATCTAAAACCCGATTCCCAGATAAACACAGATGACAATACAGATGTCAATACAGATGTCAACTTCAGCCCTGAGGTCACCGAACATGTAACCCCAAAGAGGATGATGGAGACACTGCTTATTCTAACCCTCTGCATAACTGTGGGGACCATGTTGTATCACTACTTCAAGAGCCTGAACATTCCTCTTCCCTCATTCATCTGCCCACTTCTTGTTGGGGTAATAGTTACCAATGTCTGTGACTTTTCTGGAAAGTATAAGATCTGTAAACAAAGCATTGACCTGTGGGGAACAATGGCCCTGTCCATTTTTCTTGCACTGGCACTGATGTCGCTTAGAATCTGGGATCTGATGAATCTTGCAGGCCCCATGCTTCTTATCCTTGTGGTCCAGACTGGTGCGCTTATTTTTTACACATATTTTGTTACCTTCAGAGCCATGGGCAAAGACTATAATGCCGCAATCATAGCCGGAGGCCATTGCGGATTTGGTCTTGGTGCAACCCCTACTGCAGTGGCCAATATGGAGGCCCTTGTTTCCCGATACGGCCCATCCCCCCAGGCCTTCCTCATTGTACCCATGGTTGGTGCATTCTTCATCGATATTACCAACACCCTTGTACTTCAACTATATCTGGCATTACCATTTGTTAACTAAAGTATCGGAGAAATAATGAAACAATTTTTTGTATTCGTCTTGATGCTTCTTTGTATTACCGCCTGTAGCAAAGGACCGGCAGAAGACAAGCTGTCTCATCAGATTCAAACAAAGCTTAATACTGACTTTGAGCCAGGACTTTTTAAAATCACTGATTTGAGCAGAAGGGGCAACTATAGTTACTCTGATCTGGGGAAGTCGACCAAAAAACTCATAGTTTATTTTAAAGCAAAGCTGGCCTTTCAAAAAGACCATACCTTGACCGACTGGGACGAGCTCAGCGTGGGGTCTCTTTCTTACATTCTTGGGGCCACCCCTTCTGGAATCATTGGAGTCAAACCCCAGGGCAACAAGAAAAAAGATATTCTTGTGGTCTATGGCACGGTCAACTACAAAAAAGAGGCTGGGAACTGGATCGCAATCGCTCCAAAGCTCAGAACGCCCAAGGGCAAAATTGCCATAGACAAAAAATATGTTGCTGAAATAGACGAGGCTGATACACAAAGGGCAAAGGTTCTTGAATACAAAAAATCCCTTAAAATACTTAACAACATCTTTGGTGAACTGGATAAAGACACAAACAAAAAATATATCCAGGTTGCAGAGTTTGAACTTAAAAAGGTGATGCTAAAAGCTCAAATGGTATCGGCCAGACAGGAAGGATTGTCCACCATAGCCACGGGATCGCCCCTGGGCAACTACTACGCAATTGGCAAGGGATTAGAAGAGTTGATTGGAGATGGAAACCAGTTCAAGGCATTTGCCACCACCGGAAGTGTTGAAAACAGCCATCTTGTAAATGAAAAACAGGTAAGCTTTGCAATTGTTCAAAGTGATATGGCGTCCATGGCCTATCAAGGCCGTGATCTGTTCAAAGACTCTATTCCCATGAAAAACCTGCGTGCAGTAGCCGCCCTTTATCCTGAAGCGCTAATGGTTGTAACCAGGAAAAAAGATCATATTAACGATTTTAAAGAACTGATTGGGAAAAAAATCGATATTGGAGCCAAGGGCTCCGGCCACCGAGCCGATGCCATCCAGCTGCTCAGGGCTTACAACCTATCCAGGGATGACTTTGCCCAAATCCATGAAACCTCATTTCAAAAATCCATTAAACTACTTGGGAATAAAGCGGTTGATGCCATCTTTGTTACCGGAGCCTTCCCAATGAATGCCCTAAATGAACTAAATGCAACGCAACCTATTCATATTCTTTCTCTTGGACAAGAGATTATTGAAAAAATGACCAAAGCTTATCCTGTTACCCAGATAAGTATTCCGGTCAACACTTACAAAGGACAGTCTGAACCCATAAAAACGGTGGGAAATACCGCCATGATAATTACCCATAAAGATGTTCCCAAGGATAGTGTAAAAACACTTATTAATACTTTGGTTGATAAATCTTCCAAGCTTGCCAAAAGAAGTGTTCAAGCAAATTTTATTACCAGGCGAAACATGGATCGAGAAATTACAATTCCGCTTCATCCCGCTGCTTTTGAATTCTATAAGAACAAATAAAAATCATGGTTTTTTCGAGCATATGATTAAAGAATACATGAACCACATCCTTGAAGCCTTTGATGAAGCGATCTGCATCTCCGATGCCAAGGGTGTTATAACCTATGTCAACACCTCCTATGAATCCCTCATGCATACCCAAAAAGAGAAGGTGTTGGGCAGGCACGTCTCCGATCTTGTCAAATCCGGTGCCGTGGATATGGTGCTGTGGCCCGAGGTGATCCGGACCCAAGCCCCTGTTTCCATGGTCCAGAACCTGGATTTTGGAAAACGGATACTGCTTCAGG
Organism: Desulfobacteraceae bacterium; assembly: GCA_003353855.1. Taxonomy (GTDB): domain Bacteria; phylum Desulfobacterota; class Desulfobacteria; order Desulfobacterales; family Desulfobacteraceae; genus NBML01. Next base: position 3,308 of record PIVS01000266.1, on the reverse strand, counting down.
GGTATCCTATTATCGAGGATGACAAGGTCAGGCGGTGGTGACCTTTCTCAAGGATAAAACCAAAATCACAGAACTTCGCCAGCAGCTGGATATTTTGCAGTCCCTGCATTCCGACCGGAAGCTGAAAAGTTCCTCTGGAACAAGACCGGTTGTTATCACCCCTAACCTGACGGCAGGAACCTCTTTGGTTGTAAAATGTGTTCTGAGAAAATTATGAATAACCCAATGGACGTTCAAAATACGTTGAAGGCCGGTTGTTGATTTGGCATATGTGTTTGTTTTTCTCCTATATGCTGAACATTTTCGGCGCATTGCGCTATTGTTGGCTTCAACATGATTGGCATGTGTTTCTTTATCTGAAATATTGTTTGAGGTTTCAGGATGTAGCGGGCATGTTGTTTGGTATTTAGGCTTCTTACGTCCTTTCTTATGGGATTGAGAACCTTTGTTTTTAACTTTGACAGTAACCCCCTTTTTCAATGTTTTTCGTGGGCGCCCAGGTTTACCGGTAAGCAAATGCTCATGGCATATTTCAAAGAGAATTTTTCCATATCTGCGTTCTCCATCTGTGAGAAGCGTTATGTCTTTCGTTTGAGCGACAAGTTCTGCCAGGGTCTCGATTGCTTTTTCAAAAAGTGATCTGTCTTTTTTACCGCAGCTCAGTTCCCAGATGAATCGACTGGCTCTATCCATAAGGACTATAGTCCATCCTGATGATTGGTCAGCCGGAACATTTTTAGCTACTTTCGTATAAAATTCATCACCTTCGACTACCGATTGGATAAAGGTTTGCGCCATTAAATAGATGAGTAGGGTACGATGCAGACTGGTAAATTTTCGCTCCCAGGCAAGTAGAGTATTGTTAGCGATATCAAAAATTCGGCATGTAGCATTCAGTGACGTCCCTTCAGTTCTGGAATTTAAGACTTTCCAGATCTCTTTGATTGGCGTCCTAATACCTTGTATGAAAGAGCTTTTTGTTTCTGAGAATGAAATTCCACACTGTTTGCAAACAAGCATATTTCTATAACCGTATGTAATAGTAAAATATTTGTAATCAAAGCGGATATTGTCCGACGAGCATTTAGGGCATTTAGATGAAAACAGTGGCATAATCTATTTCCGTATTATATTAATTGGGTAGATTATCTTATATTTTATATTTCGATTTGTTTATAGAAATAATTTTGTGTTATTTCAATAACTTAAAACACCTATTAAACTGAACCAGTGCCAGACTTCCTAAACAATGATCAATTCAAACTTGAAGGTTCATAAGGTCGAATTTTTCAAGCATGAAATTATGAAAATTTTTATCATCCAAACGGTCCTGGGCGAACAGCAACCACACGTATCCCAAAGGGAGCAAGCTCCAAACGCAATGCATCAGTGATCCCTTCCACTGCATACTTTGAAGCCGCATAGACGCCACTGCCTGGAAAGGTAAATTTACCTGCAATGGAGCTCAGATTTAAAATAGTGCCTGTTCTCAACTTACGCATTCCCGGCAGGCAGGCTTGTGTGACTCTCATTAAAGAGAATAAATTGACCTCAAATAAACGGCGGTCGGCATCCTGCTGTCCCACGCAACTTAACCTGAAGTTTCTTTATTTCTAATCCCTGAATTTAACCTGACAGGTAAGCAAGTGTGGGATTTTTAGTTGGATTTGAGGTCGATCTGCGGGCTTCTCTACAAATATTACTTGTCAAAAGCAAAGAAAATGAGAGAAGAAAAAAAGTAAAAGGATTAAATTCAAAGAAAATACACGCTTTAAAAAATCATCAGAAGAAAATCCCGCAACAAAAAAAACTCGCAGCATAAATTGTCAATATAGTCGCTTTTTAGCTTATTAATTTACTTCATGAATTTTTTGCTTCATCCAGCACTCTTCGAACCATTTGGGCCATATCTGATTTTAGCACTGGTTTCATTATAAAGCCTTTCACTCCAATAATTTCAACCTGCTCTTTATTTATCCGTTCGCTGAATCCTGTACAAATTATAATTGGTATATCAGGTTCTATCGACAAAATCTCCTTGGCGAGTTGATCCCCTGTCATGTTCGGCATGGTCATATCGCTGATAACCAGGTCAAAATGTTCCGGGTTCGTTTTAAATTTATTTAATGCATCAACACTGTTGCTCAGTTTGGTAACCTGATAACCAAGACGTGAAAGCATTTGGCCTTCAAGCTTGGCAACTGATATCTCATCATCAACCAACAATATTTTTTCAGTTCCAGTGGGTAACTTTGAAGACCGATTGTCTAAAACAGGCGTTGCATTTGTTTTCATCAATGGCAAATATACGTTGAACGTTGAGCCCTTCCCCTCTTCACTATAAACTTTGATACCCCCTTTGTGTTTCTGGATTATGCCATAAACCACAGCAAGCCCAAGACCAGTTCCTTTACCCTTCTCTTTGGTTGTGAAGTAGGGATCGAAAATTTTCTTTTGAATACTTTGATTCATCCCGCCTCCATTATCGGATACAGACAATCTGATATATGGCCCTGGCTGTAGTTCACTGTCGGGCAGGTCATACTTTTTTAAAGTTAATTCCTTTAATTCAATATCTATTACGCCATTTTTGTCTTCCACTGCATGGGATGCATTCGTGATGAGGTTCATGGCGATCTGATGGATTTGAGAGGAGTCTGCCATTACTAATCCACAATTTTGCTGGATATTCTGAAGAATTTTAATATTGCTTGGGATAGTTGAATGGCTAAGTTTTAATACCTCTTTTAATATATTCTGGATTCGGACAGGTGTCATCTTATGTTCAGCTTGCCTGCTGAAAGCAAGGATTTGCTTAACAAGGTCTCCAGCTCTTTTACCGGCATTGAAGATTTCTTGCGCATTTTCATATTCAAGGCTATTTTGAGGTAAATCATCCAATAGCATTTCAGACATACCGATAATTGGGAATAAAAGGTTATTAAAGTCATGGGCTATCCCACCCGCCAAGCTACCGATAGATTCCATTTTTTGCGATTGCCTGAGTCTTTCTTCCATTTGCTTTCGATCAGTTATGTCTATCGTGGCAATTAGAGATCTAAATAAATCATTACGTTCTTTGTCAATTGTCATTTTCAGGAAAATGGCTTTTCTCTCACCAGATAGCGTTGTCACCTCTCCCTCTGATTCAAAATCGAGGAATCCTTTAGAAAGGGCAATGATCTCTTCTTTAAACCCATATTTACCACGTAAACAGGTTAAGCAGCCGTAGTCATTGACGTCCCGTTTTTTTTCGTAGACGTAATTTCTGCTGAGAAATAAACTTTTCAGTTCTTTATGATATCAAG
>PIVS01000816.1 GCA_003353855.1 Desulfobacteraceae bacterium | reverse complement strand
GCCAAAGGCAATTCCGCCGTGGGGCGGGGCGCCTGAGGCCAGAGCTTCCAGGAGAAAGCCAAATTTTTCCTGGGCTTCTGCTTCATCAATTCCCAGGCAGTTGAGCACTTTTCCCTGGATATCTGTGTCATGTATACGAATACTGCCGCCACCGATTTCAATTCCGTTGAGTACCAGGTCATAGGCCCGGGATTTGATCTCAAGGGGGGCGGTGGAAAGCTTATCTATGTCGCTCTCAAGGGGGGCGGTAAAGGGGTGATGCAGGGACTGGTACCGTTTTTCGGTTTCATCATAATCAAAGAGGGGAAATTCGGTTACCCAGGTAAACTCAAACACATCGTCGGAGATCAGCTCCAGGCGTCGTCCCAATTCATTTCTCAACTGCCCCAGGGCTTCATTGGTGATCTTGGGCTGATCCGCCACAAAAAAGACAATATCCCCTATTTCAAGGTCCAGGCGCCGGCGCAGGGCTTCTTTTTCATCATCTGTGAAAAACTTGGCAATGGGTGACTGCCACTGGTCTTCCTTGATCTTAATCCAGGCAAGCCCCTTGGCTTTGTAAACAGAGGTAAAATCGGTGAGTTCATCAATCTGTTTCCGGCTGAAGCTTGCGCATCCCTTGGCATTTATGGCTTTTACAAGCCCGCCGTTCTTTACCACATTGGCAAACACCTTAAAGCCGGTGTCCTTTACAATGTCCGATACATTACACAGTTCCAGGCCGAATCTCAGGTCAGGCCGGTCCAGGCCGAATCGTTCCATGGCCTCGTCATAGGTGATTTGGGGAAAAGTTACGGCAAGGTCCAATCCCAAAACATCCTTAAAGATCCTTCGGATCAGGCCTTCGGCAATTTCCATGATCTCCTGTTCATTGACAAAGGAGAGCTCCATATCGATCTGGGTGAATTCCGGCTGGCGGTCTGCCCGAAGATCTTCATCCCTGAAGCATCTGACAATCTGGTAGTATCGGTCAAATCCTGCAACCATGAGCAGCTGTTTAAAGAGCTGGGGAGATTGGGGCAGGGCATAAAAATCCCCCCGGTTGACCCGGGAGGGAACCAGGTAATCCCTGGCACCTTCGGGGGTGCTCTTGGTCAGAAAGGGGGTTTCAATATCAATGAACCCCTTGTTGTCCAGATAGTTTCTGATGGCCATGGTGGCTTTGTGCCGATTTAGGATATTATTTTTGAGCTGGGGGCGCCTCAGGTCCAGATACCGGTATTGGAGACGGATGGTTTCAGAGGCATCCACCCGTTCATCAATCTGGAAGGCGGGAGTCTTGGCCTGGGAAAAAATTTTAAGCTCCTCCACAAGGATTTCAATGGCACCGGTTTCCATATTGGGGTTGAGCATGTCCCCGGGGCGTGCCGATACTTTTCCTCTGATGCCCAGGACATATTCGCTCCTTATTTCCTGGGCTTTTCCATGGACGCTTTCCGAAATTACCGGGTTGAATACGATCTGGGTAATGCCCTCTTTGTCCCGCAAATCAACAAAAATAACGCCGCCATGGTCCCGGCGGTGCTGTACCCATCCCATTAACACAACTTCCCGGCCTATATCGGAATCCCTCAATTGGGAACAGGTGTGTGTTCTTTTCATATCTCCAAGTAAATCAGTCACGTTTTTTCCTTAATCTGGTTATTTTTATAAAT
>PIVS01000815.1 GCA_003353855.1 Desulfobacteraceae bacterium | reverse complement strand
AGGATTTTAGAAGGATTTGCATTGAGAATACTTAAAAATTCTTGAAATGCAATTGGTTTCAGCCTTTGATAGTCAGTTATATTCTTATTTAGCAGTTCAAGGGCCTGGTCCACGGATTCTGTTGGGGATGTTTTTTTTTCCATCATAGACTATAACTCCCGCTTATGCAGTTTACGATTTTCCATCACATAGCGCATTCTCTTCCATTGAATTTTCCGGGGTTCCGGAGGCTTAGCGGCTTGTGTTGCCGGATCCCAGAAATTGGTGTAACTGTTGGGAGGTTTGCTTTCTGCCGTAGGCTCACTGGTTTCTAAATGAACAGGTCCGCCCCAAAGATATTCAATACCGACCATGGTATTTTCAATAAAATCACGTTTCAGGGGTTTTTCTTCAAACAAATGATTTATATAAAGAACGCCTTTGACAGATTTATCCGCTTCCACCCGAACCTCTGGTGGATGGTAAAGGGTGTCAATGATCATCTTTTTGTAATTTTCAGCTTTTTTAGATTTTATATAGTATTCCCAGGACATTCGGGGTTGATTAAATCGTTTGCCGGAAACAAACAAATGATGTTTTGTTAAAAACTCCTGGTCAATATACCTGTTTACAAAGGTAAAATCATTCAGGTTTTCCCTGATTTTCAAAATATACTGGCCGCCCGATTTTTTGTAGCTGTTAAATTTTTGTTTTTTTATTTCATCTTTCTGACAATAATAATCAAAGGAATAACATCCCTTGTCCTCCATCTCCTCAATATGCTGAAATAGTCTCATACCCAGGGCATAAGGGTTTAATCCAACTTTAGGCATGGCAGTCACACCGGCATTAACCTTAGCAAAATCAGATTCATGACCGCAAATTCTGTCATCCCTCATGAACAAATATTCGTGCCAATAGCTGGCCCACCCTTCGTTCATTATTTTAGTGCGTATCTGGGGCTGAAAATATAAAGAAGTGTTCCGGACAATCTGGATAATGGTCTTCATCCATTTGTTTTCATCCAATTTCAAAAAGGGAGAATGCTGAATAATATATTCCATGATATCGGGTTCATAATGTTTTTTGGACTCCTTCTCTTTTCTGTAAAGTTCTTCAAATTCCGGGTGCTTGCCGATGATGAGTTCAAAAAAATCTGTCCCTGTTCTTTGACAATCATTGTATCGGGTGATCTCTTTGAGGTAGGTGTTATGAGAACTCCCTTTTAACCGCTGTAGGAAAATATCAAAATAGTAATCTGTTTTAGTTAATTTTCCAGAATGGACCGTTCGGTGATTCTCCTTGGAAATAATTTGATTAATTTCCTGATAATAACCCACCAGATTGTCTATCCCCCTGGAAAATTCTATTACATAATCCACCAATCTTCCCTTTTCAGAACGAAGTTTTGCAATCAGCCGTTTATCAGCTAATGCCTGTCCTGTCAGATCAACATCCCAGGTATTCTTATAAAAAAGGTTGTTCTGGAAAAAATCAATATGTCCCAAAACATGGTAAAAAATCATGACATTGAGCCAGTCCGGGTTGTTATCATTATAATAGGAAATTGCGGGCCGCGTATTGATAACGGTCTCGTAAGGGTTGGAAGGATATGCTTCATACATGCCCTTGCCGGACAATACTTTTACGTCATGAACCCAGTAATCATAGAGGGTGG
>PIVS01000013.1 GCA_003353855.1 Desulfobacteraceae bacterium | reverse complement strand
AAAGCCCAGTAGTCCTTTGCTGAAAAGCCGTGAAGTTCAGATAAATTTGGAAGAAATCTTTGTAGGAAATAAAGATTAACAGAATTAATTGCTTCCTGGAGGCCGATCCTTGTAATGGCGGCGCGCAGGCTGACAATTTCATCCACCCCCCTGAAAAAGGGAGAATTTGCCAATTGCAGAACCATGGAAAAAAGGCCAGGATCCGGTTCAATCAATTTACAGAACTCTGGAATATCAATTCTCTCTATTGGTACCTGGGCCATGGCAATAATTTTAGAACCATTGGAAGGCATCGGCGGCACTTTTATATCTGAATTTAAGATGTTGAATGTTATTTCTTTTGCAAGGGGTTCTTCGTACCGGGCTTCATTTTGAGCATTCATCTTCCTTGTCCTTTATTATAAATACCGTAAAATTAATGTACATGCCTGACCCAATGCAAGCTTATCCTCAGCAAATCTCCGGTATTAATGTCGACACTCATTTTCAAATGAATTAACTTTATTTCATATTTGACGCAATAGGTAATTATACTTTTTCCGAATGCATGGTAAGGGCCAGAACTTTTATGACAGAATTTTTTGCAAGGATTTGCCGGGAACCCGTTTTTTGCGTGCCTCTTTTTCCTACATGACGGATCAATTGGGCCTGGGACTGGATGAGGTTGTATTTGAATTTTGCGAGGCCTATCTCGGCTGTAATTATCCGATTCCGCCCCGGATGATAAAATCCATGGACAAGGTTGCCATCATCACCCCGATTTTTACCCCTTACCTGGAAATTCCAGTCTTACCCGAATATGACCTGGACGTCATGACCATTGAGGTTGAAGAGGATCTTGGCTGGCAGCTTAGCAAGGATTCCATCAATCAGAAGGAGTTTGGCGAGTGGATTCTGAACAACAATGAGGATATTGATTTCCTTTTCACCATTGCCAAAGAGTGTGGTGTTGTACTGCTGCCGGGAAACGGATTCGATGATTCTCACCCTTCGGCCCGGGTTTCCCTGGCTAATCTTGCGGAGTGGCAGTACGAAACCATCGGCAAGATGACACGCAAAGTGCTGGATGAACTCTACCAGAAATTTAGCAATCACTTAGGTAAACTCCCTTAAATCCCCTGACAACAGACAGCCAGACTGGGTGCACCCTGTCAGCTGATGTCAGCTGGGAGATTGATCTGTTTGGTCGTATCCAGAGTTCCATGGAAGCCACCCTGCAGATTTTCAGGCTAACCAGGAAGATTTCAAAAATGTTCTCATCACTATTCAGGCAGAAGTTGCCAGCACATATTTGCAACTCCGTACCTTTCAGGCCCAGCTGGATGATATCGGCCGGCGCCCTTGGCCCTGCTCGGTACGGTTGCGGCTTTAATGCTGCGCCATATGGAGAATAATATCTACCCCCAGATTGGTATTGTCCTGCTGATTGCCCTTGCCTGTAAAAATGTTATTCTAATTGAGGAAAGGTAAATAGTTGCCGATACCAGTATCATGACCGCTAATTTTTTAATTGTTTTTTTCCCATCGTTTAAAGAGATATTCAAATCCATAAGCGAAAATAAAAATTGCGGCAACTACAATTACTCCCAAAAGGTTAGTTGTGTATTGTTGAAACACAAGTGCAATTAATGCTGTTGAACATAAAATTATTCCAAACAAGGAAACTATTTTTTTGGATTCTGTAATTTTTGATAATTTAAAATTTGCATAATTAACGAGGGCAAAAATCAAAAGGAATCCTGCACTGCCGGCGGTTGAAATACTTTCTAAATTTAATGTATTTGCGACAATTAGGGTTAAGATTGCTGTAACAGCTAAGCCAATAGGTTGATTCCAAAATATTTTTGTGAACTCGTGTGGCAGTTCATCATCTTCGGCCAATTCGTAATTTACCCTAGTCCCACCGTAAAGCGTAGCATTTACCGCAGAAAAAGTTGAGATTAATGCTGTAATACTAATAATGGTAAATCCGATTTTGCCCAGCATAGGTTCGGAAGCCACAGCCAAAACATACTCTTGTGCCTTTCCGATTTTATCGAAGGAAACAGAACCAACGGTAATTATTGCAATTAGTACATACAAAATCACAACGCTGATTGTGGAAATATAAAATGCTCTTGGAACATTTATTTTTGGATTTTTTATATTCGGAACAGCATTGGCAATAAGCTCAAAACCTTCATACGCAACAAAAATCACCATTCCTCCGCTAATTAAAGAGAATGGAGTTTCCCATTGCGAAACATCTAATTGATGAATAAATTCGCTAGTAAAAAGTCCGTAAATGCCGATTACGACAAATGCACTGAGAATAATCATTTTTGTAAATACTGCAATTGATTCTGCGACACTAACTGCTTTAAAGCTGATATAATTTAAAAGGGTTGAGAAAATTATGAGAAAACTTAGCAGAATGTGTTTATCTATTCCATAGTTGCCAGAAATTTCAATCATTTTTGCCCCGTAAGAACCAAATGCAGCAGAGTATAGCGAGAGCATTATTATATAGCTAATCCACAATAAATTATTGGTCCCGCCACTAAAAACATTTTTACCAAAACCTTTGTTTATGAAGTGAACAGTTCCGCCTTTGTTAGGGAAAAAAAGTGAAAGTCGAGCATATGAGTATGCCGTGATTACTGCAATAACTCCGGCGATTAAAAATGCTATTGGAGTTCCGCCTTTTGCTAATTGAACAGCCAGGCCCAGCACCGCAAAAATACCGCCACCGACCATTCCGCCGATTCCAATGGCGACAGCGTCTTTTAAGTCTATTTTGCTTTCTTCTGTCATCTTTGTGTCCTTAAAGAAAATTCATTAAAATGAATATTAGCCCGGACCATGTACAAAATCAAACTCTAAACTCAGATAAAAGGACCTGTGGATACCAACGCCGCCGAGAGGCAATTACAAAATCCACAGATCATCTTGTGCCAAGGGTAAAAAGGCAAGAATAGTCTTTGTTCCTTTGGATAAGATAAATTGAAACATGGGTTCTTAAAACTAAAAGAGTTGGGTAGGTTGATGGGAAATCACAGGTTTCAAAACACTTCCAGCCCTCGGATAATCTTGACTGGGCCTATTCCACCACCAAGACCATGATGGACCCGATGACCCGGAAGCAATTGCTGGCAAGGGAAAAAGTCCACGGTGTTTTCCTGTATCGCTCCCTCATATCCCGGCCCAAGGGCTTTGCCCGGTTTATCCAGTTTTTTGCAGACCGGGTCCTGGAGTTGGACTACGGGGAAGTGGTGGCACTTTTTTCCAGGAGCAAGGCCCTGTATCCCGAAAAGATACAGGAACTGGCAAAACTCCTGGCCGATGATAAGGAAGAACACCATGATACGTCCTGATGAGATTGCCCAGACAGTTCTTGGTATTTTATCGGCCCCAATTTCATTTTTTATAAAAGAACAAAAAAAAATGATCCTGCTTTATAAGAGTCTTAACACGTCAATCTATGCCACGGATCGTCCAAAAGTCAATGGGCATTACGAGATTGAGGAAGGATGGAGAGTGTGGGAGAAAGATACTCAATCCTTGTATGAAGCATCTTCCCGAATGTGAATCCATACCACTCAGCAGCCAGGCGGCAACGCCACATTCTACTGCACTATCCAGGCAGTCAAGCCTCTGGTGTGCCGGGAATATCCCTTTACAAAAAAACATGCCCAGCATACTGGATGCAGGGGCTTTGGAATACTCAGTACCGTCAGGAAGCTGTTTTCAAGATGACTTATGATTTCCTGCATGATGGTTTGGTTTCTTTTATTGCCCATCATGGATGGTGGTTTTCTCAATTTTATCCGTAGAAGTTGATCTTGCATTTTGAAGAATTCCGATTGTCAAATATTCTTCACAAAGGTACATATCTATTTACCAAAGTCCTCCAAAAAAATTTTAAACCCTTTTTGCTCTACGGTCATAGCCCCATCTAGCGTAGTGCCATTTTTTGCTTCGATCAGTTTTTTAATTGTCAGCATCATATCATAATTGACGTTGCATATCTCGTCAGCTATTTTAGTGGCCCTAATAAGGAGTTTATCTGCCGGTATAACTTCATTGATAAGACCGCAATTTAAAGCTCTTTCAGCGGGAATTTTTTCACAAGTTGCTGAAAACTGTTTTGCAAGCCTTTGCCCTACGGCCTGCTGAAGCAACTGGCTCATTCCCCATCCGGGATGGATTCCCACCTTTGCGTGTGTATCAGCAAAAACCGCACTGTCAGAAGCAATTAAAAAATCACAATTCAAGGCAATTTCAAATCCACCGGTAATTGCATACCCATTAACAGCGCCAATTATAGGTTTATCGCAGGCTCCAAATATTTCCGGCATATTTTTTCCGTCTGAGCGTGGATCAAAAAGGTTGTCAGTTGCAAGGCAGGACAGATCAATTCCAGAACAAAAAGCGTTTCCACTTCCAGTAATAATACCAACTTTAATCTCATCACTTTCGGCTATTTTCTCAACGCTGTTATAAAGTTTTGTAAGCAGAGCCTGGTTAATGGCATTTTTTCTTTCCGGTCTGTTCAGCGTTATCGTTGCTACACAGCCTTTAACTTCAAATAAAACTTCATTACCCATTAGTTTTCCTTTTTTAGATTACATATCATTGATTTTTAGATGTCCATTTTTAAAATTTTGTTTTTGCATTTATTTATACTATATCCAGTTGCTCGTGTCTCTCACTCCCAGGCAAAGTCTGTTAAATAGCAGCACCATTAATGACAATGTATCCTACATTTTTTTTGTTTGTCATTACAAAAAAAAATAATCAGAAAACACAAGAACTATTAAAATAATGTGCAAGCAGCAACTTCATTCTCAAATTCAATATATGAAAAGGAATTATGAATAAGTAAAATCCCGCTAATTTTTATCGTTGAAGTATGTTTTTGGTATCCTTAAGAATTCAGACTTTTTTTATTCCAGAAGAATATTCCTTTTTATTTACATATAGTGTATTGTATTGATTCATAGAATTGAATGAATCAGCAGTTTTTTTGGTTAAAACACGATACTCTTCTCTCCCATTACGTTTACACTAACACTAATTAAAGGAGGGCAAAAATGCTTTGTAACCTTACCAATCTTAAGAACAAGGACCTTGATCAAATCCGATCCCTGGAATCCGACTTAGGTATTACAGTACTGGCTTTTTCCTGCCATGATGCTCCACCAGCCACTTTGGAAGAAGAAAAGTTGGCTAAAATTCAGATATTGGAAAAAGATCTGGGAGTATCCCTGGTTGCCATCAATCAATAATGGCAGACCGTAAAGGAAATTCCAGATGTGCTGGAGTGATACTTGGGTAAAAATGTATGCTTTATAAGCTTGAAGTGTTCACTTATGAATCGGGTTTTGTTATTATTAACAATAATCTCTTTTTTGTCGTGTGGAACAATCCTCCTCCCCCTTTTTTCTATTCCACCAGGGAAGCAGACAAAGAAATATTGCTTTGATTTATATCTATTACCCCAAGAGACACAACTCCATCAAACTTGATACATATGTTTCATTTATTTTTTTTTAGTCTAATTGGGTTTGAAATTAAATTTTTGTCCGCCAATGGAAGCTTCCAACATCAGACCTCCTTTTGCATGAACAAATACAGCCATTCCCTTTCTATAGCCTGTTTCCGCCTGTGCTACTTTGGTAAGCCCTGCATTAGCCCCTGCAGTAGCGCCTTCTGTTCCAGCCTTTGCTTGTGCTCCGGCTGTGATTGCAACAGCAGATGCTGAAGCGTCAAATTCAAAATTCCCACTGGTGAATTCATCATACGCTCGCTTGTCCTGGAAAAAAAGTATCTGGCTGAATGCCTGACCACCAAATTGAAATCCAATGCTCAGTTTTACCAGAGAGGTAGTCCCGGTTATCTTGCCGCTTTTGTATACCTTGCCTTCTCCATATGCACCACCGATCCAGAAACCGCCCTTTCCAATGGTCGGAAAAACAGCATAGCCATAGCAATTCTCAAAAAAAGGCTGTACGGCTTCTGATTGTTTAAATACTGAAATAGTAATAGAATAACTATCAGCAACTGCAACTCCTGAGAAACAAGCACCAAAAAGTATTAATGCCAAGACCAATTTAGAAAATTTCATAAAATACCTCTTTCTTTTTTGTTCCTCTAAAGGAACTCCTGTCTTTTATTCGGAGATTAAAATCTGTTTTAATAAAAGGAAGCATACAATAACCTGCGGTGCAAAACAAAATATATTTAAAGTAATGAGATTCAAATGGTCTATATGGGAGGAATCACAATCAATTGAGCCTGTTTCCCATAAAACTCTATTGGAGATCATGAACATAGTTCAGAGCCTTTATTTCAAAAAAACAATGTTGAATAATGGCTGGGTCGACCGTCTTGGCTCACATGGTAAAATTAAAAGTTTAAAGTTTATCACAACTTTTGACGATACTAAGGATATTGTAATTATAACAATAACTTTCTAAGGGAGTTCTTATGACATTAGATCAAAAAATAACGCCTATTAAAAATAACCTGATGGATCCTCCTAGGAAAATAATGGATTTTCAAGAGAGAAGAAAGACATTCTTTCGAAAATTCAAACGTGACAGGAGAAAATATAAGAGAGATCGGAGGAGAAGTGTAAGGGATGGTGTAATAGTAAACCTGTCTTTTAGACCCAACAGGCGCAAAACCGGTAATAGAAGAACACTACAAACAAGATTTTAATTCTCCACCATTGCTAAGTATTTTTCCACATCAAATTTCAAAATTAACTGCCCGCCTTCTTTTTTATCCATCCGACATACTTAAATTCACAACATCAATGATTCTGAAAGGTACCGGTTGAATTGAAATTTCAAGGCTGAAAAAAGTTTAATATATCATTTGATTTCTTGTTTCAGATCTGTTTGACGGCGCCATTTGTCAAGCTGCTGCTGATAGGCCTGGCTTGGATTGATACCATCGGCCTTTTCCAGAGATTGAATTGCTTTGATTGTCAATCCGTTTTGAAATTGTATCTCCGATAGTGTATGAAAAAAGTTATGGCTTTCCGGTTCAACGGCCACTGCAATCTCTGCGTAATTGGACGAGGCCGTACTCCCCTTTATTGGATCCCACAATCGAATCGCCATCTGAATCATTGCCGAAAATATTTGCCCGGGCCAATAACAATACTTCAGATGTCAGTACAGCTGCATCTGTTTGTGACATTAAATTTTTTATTTCCTTTCCATAGGGTGCCGATCAGATCACACCGGTCAATAATCGTCATTGCGTTATTCTTAAATCCCGCAGCAAAATTTTTGACATTTGATGACGCATCATCGGAAGTCGATGCGAAATTATATGGTGTATTACACCGGTAAGGGCTGTATTAACATCATATCTGGTAATCAATTCTTCCGTATTCTCCGGTGATTTTGTCGCCTGAACGACTTTTTCCATATCAGCTTTTATCCGGCGCAAGGCATTTCCTTTATTTGTCGCATTCTCTGCAACTGTAAAAAAATCCTGCTTGTCTGGGGTGTCCGCCCACCCTGTCATGGCATGACCGATATGTGTATGGGATATGCTGGCGTCTTAACTGAACATCCGTTCGAAATAACAGCGACAAAAACCAGCAAAGATAACTGTTTTCGAATATTCATTTTTTCCCCCTTAAATATCAAAGGTACAATACAAAAATTTTATTTACCATCTGTTCGGGCCGGACACTGTCATATGCCTGTGGCGGCACCCCTTCATTTGCGGTGATAAGACCACCGGGACATCATGCATCTTCAGAATCTTGCCGGGGCTTGTGTCATTTCAACAATATGGCAAAGAAGAAAACCACATGATATGCATATTATTGAATATGGTAATCATACCTGTCATAATGAAATTTTTCGGTTTTCCATGGATATCTGATCATTCAGGGTCCAGAAATCATACAGAACACCAATCCCAAACACCCCCCCGGTAAAAAGGTAGATGAGCCCAGAAATCCATTTTCCCATATACATGCGATGGACACCAAATATGCCCAGAAATGTTAGAAATATAAATGCAAGAGAGAAGTCAATATCACCTGCAAAGTATCTATAATCCGCTTCTTCATCCATGGAAGGAATTAAGAAAAAATCAACAATCCATCCTATTCCAAGCAAACCTAAAGTAAAAAAATATAGGGTGCCTGAAAGAGGTTTTCCATAATAAAATCTATGTGCTCCAATGAACCCGAATATCCATAAAATATACCCGATTGATTTTCTATGTGTATCGTTTCTATGCATTGTTTTTCCTTTTTATATAAATAAAAAAAATATATCCCACTTATAGTGTAGAAGTTGCAAACATTATACCAGAATCAAATTAGATTTAATATCAATAACATAGAGCACAATATGAGAATTTAATGGTCGTCCCCCAGGAAATAAATGGTTAAATTTACCTATAAGTGGTAAAAAAGCCTGATACCACTCAAGAAAACAAACCCGTAGATATGTATTCATTAAGCTCTCTTTTTTAATAAAACCATTGCCATGGGTCGAGTAGACTGGGGCCTCCCTCGGCTTTAAACCTTGGTTGTTCCCCAGTCCCTCTACAGAATCGGACAAGCGGATTTCCCATACATCCTGCTCTCTTTCTTATCCGTGTCAGGTCAGTACTCATTGATTCTCACTCCTTGTATAGTGTCAATGTTTCTCCCCTCACGGGCAATTAACCGTGGAGACCTTCGCCCAGCAGGGTTAGCTGCTTCATCGCTAAAGCATTGCGGCCTTAGCGGTCTCCATCCCTCGCACCGGCGTCTTTTGGCCGCCTCCTTTTATGACGGTCAGTGCTTGTCCTTAACGCACTTCCCGCTTTGCCTGCGCCAGGTTCAAACGATAATTACCCTTGAACCTATATTGGATCCCTATTACTTAAATTTGTCTTTTTCCTATTGAATTGATATGGATGCCCTATGGAAGGATATAAGGGTTACATACTCACACGGGAAACCTGGACAACCGTGACCGGCATCGTTTGACTTACACCGGAATCGGTGATCCGGGTCCCTTTGAAATCACCATCACCCGAAATCGGCCCCTGTTCTTCATCGAACACAGTGTCGAGCTGCCCTGCCATATCCCCTTTCATGAACGCCGGAGTGTCGATTTGACCTCTTATTGAAGGAACGCCTGTCGATGCCCTCTATTTCAAAACCCATAGTCAATTATACAGGTTCTGGAAACAATTATGGAATATCAGGAATCAAAACTTTTGAGGCAGATATCCGCCCCGAAGATCGCTTCCTGATGGAACGATTTATCCAAGGACATATTGAGATTAATGGTTTTTGCCAACTACGGGCAGGCCTGCTTCGATTTACTGATCCTGTAATTTATCCAACCGATTTTCAGGCTCGATTTTCAGTTCTTTCACTGGATATCGAAACCGGACAAAAGGGTGAATTGTATTCCATTGCTTGCCACTTTGAAAGTCGGAAAAATCTAATTGTTCCAAATGTTAAATGGGGCCTGCGGTTAAACGGTAAGCAGATGCATGAGCGCGATCTTTTAATTTTAACCAAAAGCTGATATCTTTGGGAGGTTGAAATTAAAGTGAGTAAGGCGGATCTCATTGCTGATAAAAAAAAAGCTCCCAACCCTCCGATAAAGAGGTATTAAAGATGGCTATGCTTTGGGCTATGAGGATCTGGAACCTTAAACAAAAACTGAAAGACAGAGTCGCCTGAAATGTTTCAAGACATATAGGTTATCCAATAAGCAGGAGATTTAAAATGAAGATAGTTTATGTCAATAAAAAACATCAGTGTCGAATGGTAACTCTTGATGAAGCTGAAAATCGGTTCTGGATAAAGCCAAACCTCAGAGAACGACTCATTGAGAAAAGAATGGTTGGTTTTGATTTAGATCAGCTTGAATCGATAAAAGAAATGCCTAGTATTGCCGAAAAAGTTTCTTCAGCTCTTCCCATGGTATATCTATTAATGAATTTTAAAGATAAAAGACAAGTGGCTGTCGGAGTTGATGAAAAGGGTTTATACGCCATTACGGCTGCGTTAAAAATAGCCGGGCAAAGAGGCTACGATGTTTCAAATTCTTTGGTTTACACACCTCTCTAAAGGGGCTAATCACTGTTAATCAGCTTCTAATAGTCGCTTTTAGAAGAATCTAACAGTCAAGTGTATTTGCATTGACCCGAAATGTTTTTCATCAAAATTTTAATAAAGTATTATAGTGATATCCTTTACTATTCCGGTCTCTGAATACTTCTAACAGGGATAATTATCATTGACTTCAAAGATACATCCATATGATATAAAAAGAGGCTTAACTGAGTGTCCAAAATATCGGGGGAGGATCACATGAGAAATCTGGATAGGCAGATGCTTTTACCAAGTTATTATTGTTAATTGCCTTTCCACCCTGGGGTTCATTATAAGTTGCTTATATGGTTTTAAAAGTTTGATACAACTGAAAAAATGGGGGAAATATGAGGAATAGAACTTTGATTTTATCAAAAGGTTTTGCCATCCTATGTGCGTTGTTAGTAACAAATCTATATGCAATTTCTTCTTCAGCCCAAGATGCTCTGTCCTCAAATGTAAATGAGTCTTTGATTCAGCTTGCTAAGGCAAAAAGCAAAAAACAACAGGACAAAAGCTTCACCGATAAAAGACCGAATATCTTAATTATTGTCGCTGATGATATGGGTTGGTCGGATATTGGACCTTTTGGATCTGAGATCCGTACGCCCTCCCTGGACAAAATGGCTGATGCCGGTCTCAAGTTTACACAGTTCTACGTTAATCCAGCTTGTTCCCCAACACGTTCATCGTTAATGTCCGGTACCGATCATCACCTTA
This sequence comes from Desulfobacteraceae bacterium, assembly GCA_003353855.1. Lineage (GTDB taxonomy): Bacteria > Desulfobacterota > Desulfobacteria > Desulfobacterales > Desulfobacteraceae > NBML01. The sequence goes on along the minus strand of PIVS01000013.1, from coordinate 18,760 downwards.
CCGGCATGGGAACGAATGCAGAGATTCTTTCAGAAGAGCAGAGAAGAAACCCTGAACCAGGTTATGAAGGCTATCTTAATGACAGGGTCGTGTCTGTGGCAGATACGTTGAAAGATTCCGGCTATCAGACCTTTATGGCTGGTAAATGGCACCTCGGTGAAGAAGAGGAACATTGGCCTGACAAGAGAGGTTTTCAACGCTCATTCGCACTTATGCAGGGCGGGGCCAGCCACTTTGGAGATGAAGCCCCGATGTGCAACGATTACTATCCCATCTATGCCGAAGATGGTGTACGCACACACACTCCTGACGATTTTTATTCATCTACCTACTATGCCAATAAAATCATTGATTACCTCGAAACAAGGGATAAGAATAAACCCTTTTTCGGATACCTTTCGTTTACAGCTTCACACGATCCTCTGCATGTACCTGACGAATGGATTGATAAATATAAAGGCCAATATGATGCCGGTCCGGATACTATCCGCAAGCAGCGTTTTATCCAACAGGTGAAGATGGGGCTTTTTCCTGCAGATACCAAGCTCTGGGAAATCCCAAATCCCCCTGAAGGGCATCCCCAGCATGTACCACAATGGCAGGAAAGACCGCAGCATGTTCGTGCCTATTCTGCCCGTGTCATGGAGGTTTATGCCTCAATGATCGAGCTTATGGACCAGGAGATTGGCCGCCTCATTAACTACCTGAAAAAGACGGGACAGTACGACAACACCTATATTTTGTTCTTTTCGGATAATGGTGCTAATGCAGCCGGTATGGCAAGTTATCCAAATACGGGCGAGGAATGGGTAGCCCGGAATTCTGATAACCGCTATGAAAATATTGGTCGTAAAGGATCACGTAATGCTATCGGCTTTGAATGGGCTGTGACAGCCAATACACCCCTGCGTCTTGTAAAAGGAACAATCGCTGAAGGGGGCACCAGGTCGCCGCTCATCGCAACAGGACCTGGCATAGCCCATGGCAAACGTTCTGATGCTTTATTGCATGTCATGGATATGACTCCGACATTCCTGAAGATCGCTGGAGTCAGCCATCCAAAACAATACAAAGGAAATGATGTTTTGCCGATCCAGGGCAAGTCCATGTTCACTATTTTAAAGGGTGAAAGTAAAAGTGTGCGCTCGGACCAGGACACTCTCGGCTGGGAACTGATTGGCCTAAGAGCAATGCGAATAGGTGATTGGAAAGCCACAAGGCTTGCTCCGCCTTTCGGAGAAAGCAAATGGCAGCTCTTTAACATGGATGATGATCCTGGTGAAGCAAAGGATATCTCTTCTGAGTATCCGAAAAAACTGCAGACATTGATCAAGGCATACGAGGAGTATGACGAGCAGAACGGTGTTGTGGAAATAACGATAGATATGGATCTTTAAATTGAACTTTTAGGCATATTTGAAAGGTGAAAACTCATGAGATTATGTCACATAACTACAACATTGGTGTTCTTGCTTCTAACAGGATGCACACATACCCGGAAGTTGATTGGATGGAACTCAAGGATACTTGCGGATCGACATCAATTTATAAACCAAATTTCCGGTAAAGTATTCTTTTGGTATCTTTTAGAATTCAGACCATCAGAGAATCAGAACTTGGATAATTATCCTTGAGTATTGGTTTTAAAATTTTGATTCGTTTGAATGTAGATTTATTCTGAAAAGGTGGCTTACCTTGATCTCCACTTTTTTGGGGGAGGATCAAGGATCACTATTGATTTATACGTAAGATGAGGGAAAATATTTGATATTGTCTTTTAGGGAAACTCTAAGATAACTGCTTCACAACAATTTATACTGCTCTTATTCTTAAGATTAAAGAGTTTAGTTGCTTCTCGATAAAATGCAGAGTGGCCAATAATAAGACAACGATTAGTTTCTTTTTCATGTAATTCAAAGAAGCTTGCTATTCTTGACCTAAATAAATTTATAGACTCTACTGATTTATCTACTTCCAGCAATGCTCTATTTCTTTCATTTTTTTTCTTTCCTTCAAACAGGCCAAAGTCCCTTTCAATTAAAAGGTTACTTTCGGTACATTTATTTAAATTAATGTGAGGACGAACGATATCAAAAGTCTGTTTTGCTCTCAATAATGGGCTACATAACACCGTATCTACAGAATAATCATTTATACATTGAATCGCCTTTTTAAATGTCTCTGGCTCCAAGTTTAAAAGAGGCAAGTTAGCTCGCCCCATAAATTTATTTTCTACACTAAATGATGTTAAACCATGCCGTAAATAAATATATTTCATAAATTAAAACAATAGTGCAGCATGTATAGGGTGACTCAAAGGAAAAGTCGATATGAACATTTTTTCAAGTTCCCAATTAAAGTGCTGCGATACATTTTTTAGGCTTCGATATTCAACGTTTTCATTTCTATTTTCACGAGTTATCTTATCCAAAGACTCTCGTACACTTTTCTTAGATATTTCATCTAAAAATTTCGAATAATAGGTTAACATTTCTTGAGATTGAGCCTCTCCGCAAATTTTTTCAATTCGTGCTATTGGCGGTAAACTTAACAGCTCAAGAGTCTTATCTATTTTTTTATTTCTAGACAAGCTGCAAGTTTTAGCTACCACAATTAAGCCCGAAAAATATAAGATCTTTCGGGAAAAGCGTAGCTTTATTTTCCTTACTCCCCAACTTTTCTCTTACTCATTAACCTTGAATTCATAGTCAGTACATATTGTTCTATAGTAACGAATAATGTCATTAAGCAAAAACCGACTTAAATTATGATCAGAAACACTATCTTTAATATATAATTCAACAATTTCCTTCTTTAGCTCATCATACATCTCATCATTATATAGCGCTTTGCTTTCAAGAAGATAAAGCATACGTCGGGTAAAAGCTTGATTTGTCTCTTTATCACCACCATAATTTTCGTGTAAATCAGAAATATTGATTAAACTTGCAAAGGTATCTGTTCCACCAGTTTCTTTCTCGACATGTTCATTTATAATAGAATTTACAGTGTCAAAAATCGATTGCTTTTCATCATCCTTTAAGATGGTTTCGTTTTCATTTATAACTAAAAACCAATCCATATCTGATTCTTCTGAAGCTTCATCTCTACCGTATGACCCAGTTACTATTAAACATATGTTTTGGTACTTAGTTAAATCTGATTTTTTCAAACTTTCTTTAACAGATTCCAATATTTCATTCGTATGATTTTTTCTTATTTGCATTATGAACTCATTAATAATTTAATTTTAATTGCGATTGTTTTTGTATTTAGCCCACAGTGCTTCTCTCATTAAGAATATACGAGATATTTTGTTTTTCTTTATATTTTCTACAACTAAACCTTTTGAAAATATCACCACTCTTGTGAGAATCACTTATTCTTTGATTAGAATTGATTATATATTCTCTTTTAGTCACATCAAAAACACATTTCTTTATATTTCGGACATGCTCTAAACGAGAGTGAACTAACTTAATATTTTGTAAAATATAAGTAAAACCACGAAAAATAGGTTTTCGACCTCTAATTAAAGAACTTTCCTTTTTATAAAAAAATGATTCATTCAATCTATTTTTATTATCCTCAAAATATTCTCGACTTATATGATCAGCAACAGAGCAAATTCCAGTAGTAATAAGTAGCTTGTAGACTAAATTTTTATTTTTCCAGAATCCATCAAGTATAGACTCATCATTTCCCTGCATTGCACCAAATGAAGCTTTAGTTATTTTTCTTGTATTTATGTCTATATTTTTGTTTATATACTTAAGGCTTCGATAAATACCATCAATGGTATCAACATTTATAGGTGAATTGAAAATATCAGAAAAAGGTTCATTGGATTTTTGTTCAATAAGATCTACTACTAAAGAAAGGTCAACTTTGTTCAATATTTTATTTAATGAACTTGTTTTGGATTCAGCTCCCATTAAAAGGTTAGTGCCAGCAATATGGTGATCTATGCCAAACTCATTCTTAAAGGATGATTCCATACTGTGAGAAAGAGGAGCATGCCCTATATCATGTAACAAAGCAGCTACAACAACATGATCTTGGATTTCTTTGCTGTAATTTCTAATCTTACAAACATAGAGTGCTAACTCTGCTACACTAATAGAATGCTCATATCTTGAGCTTTTATATTGTTTAGAAGTTGTATAATCAATTGCACCAAGGAAAGAGATTTTTTTTAAACGCTGAAATGATTCTGAGCATATAATGTTTTTATAGAAATCATCGCCCAATAGTTCATTTTTAAGGAGAATTTCTGAAATATTATCGTAACTATCTATTTCGTTGTACAAAATATTCATTTAGTTTCCCAATAAAAATCTAATCTGCATCCCACAAAAGTATATATTCAACACTTTTTTTGACGTTAAATGTTCAGTGGTTAGCTTTCAATTTAATAAAAGTATAGCATATTATTTAAAATACAAAAGATATAGTTTATATAACTCCCTCATATTTAGCAAGGCTAATATCTATTTAACTAAATGTGATTTTATTGCATAGGTGCTTTTTTCAATAAATCACAATACCATATGACCTTCACTTGCACATAATAATGTTTAACTCACGGGCTTGTCCTCGTGTGACCGTTCATGAACAAGTTGTTTAACAGGCCAGGGTACCATTCTGTCGTTATTATCTTCTGTCTTTATTATCTAACGGGATACCCTGCAAATCTTAATGATATCCAACTAATCGAAATACAGGCTGAGTAAAACCCAAAAATCAACTTATTTGGATAATAGCCTTACCCCGGCCTGGAATGCAAGGGGAAAGGTTGTACCTTGATAAGTTTACCGCTCAAATGTCAACCTTTCTTGCATTAATCTTGATTTTTTCAATGCTCAACTATTCAAGTGGTATCATCAAGATTTTACACAAGTCACAACACCTTATTTGATTGAACAATTAAAATTCTGCTGAGCAATTTTTGAACTGGATTCCAGGTGTGAACTATAAAAACTTGTAGTTCCGTTTTTCTTGTGTGTGGAGGGGGGGGGGAGGCATTCCCACTTAACATTCAATATTGATGGGAACGAAGTTGTCAGAGGTAATGATTTTGGTCAAAAAAAAAGAACCGGTCACAAAATGGTCACAAAAATCAAAAAGGGTTTAGAGGAAATCCCCTAAACCCTTGATTTTTATGGTAGGCACGAGCAGACTTGAACTGCTGACTTCTACCGTGTCGATCTGAATTCTTTGTTTTTTGTTGTTTTTTATGACTTTTTGATTACCCTTTTAAACCCTTATTGGCAATGGTTTCGATGTGTTTTAATTTTTAGTTTTCACTTCTATTCTTTTTTGTCTTTTAATAATATGGTAGCAACTTGGTAGCAATTTGGGACGGTATCAGAAAGTGTGAATGTAACATTAGTTATTGACAATATGCAGAATAAGGAATAGACATGGATTATGAATTTTACATCATTTACATCTAAGCAAGTTGAAGAGTTGACCGGGTTAAAGGTCCGCACCCAACATGTCTATGTGGAGGCCGGAATCATTACGCCCGATGTGCAGGCCGCATCAGGAACAGGAACGGTTCGTTATTATTCGGCCACCAATTTGGTGGAAGCCGAAATGATATCTTATTTCATTGGCTTTGGACTTCCGAAACGGACAATAGCTTCATTTTTTGCCAGTATTAATGAACGGAATGACAGAACCAAGTTAGATCCATTAAAGGTTCTGAATTGTGAGGGGGATATCACGCTTTTTATTTTGCCAGACCCTATAGGCAAGCTTGCCCACCATAGTTTTGTGACATCAAAAGGCCTTATGGGTGATCGTGAATACATGGGAGGTAACCTTGATTTCAACGATTATGACATATGGCCAATTAAGCTTAAAATTGATTTGAGCTATTTGGTTAAGCGTTTGATCGAAAAAATGGAAAGCCTTTAACCGCAAAAAATTTTAACCTGAATAAACTATAAACATCGTTTATTCATAAAGGAGGAAAAATGAAAGTATTATCAGGAAAGGTTACGGAACAATCCCACAAAACCATGAGAATCATCGGTGCTGAATATGACTTGAATTTAGGACAGGTGGTTGAGGTTTTGGTCCTTTTTTATGGCCTTTTACAAAACGATCAAGCGCACGCCCAAGCCATAGGAAATAAGGATATTGCATGGTCACAGGCCCTTGATACAGTTAAAAACCAAAATCAATAGTAAAAGGATAAACATTAGGCACATGTCAGAAATCACCTTAAAAATAAAACTTCCAGAACACTTTGAAACTTTTTTACAAAAACTTTTAAATAACAACCAGGCCACACCAATTCCCCCTGCAAATGATCCGAACGAAATATGGAATGTGGATGAAGTTTGTGCAGCATTTAAAATCCCAAAGACCAAGCTCTATTCCTTGACGATGCAGACCGGAGAGGCAGCAATCCCCCGGTTTAAAATAGGGAGAGATCTTCGATTTAAAAAATCAGAGGTGATCGGCTGGTTCAATCAGCAAAGAGATTTAGTGGGGAAATCAAGAAGTGAGTAATCAACCTAAACGACAGCGGCAAAATGGCACACCCTTTTTTTGGAATAGTATTTACCGAATGGTATACGAATAGGAAAACATATGCTTGATTTTAACGGGGCGGGGCCGAAAAGAGATTTTGATTCTTACCAAGTCACTACGCCAGAAATAGAACAGTACCCGGTGGAAAAATTCCTGGGCCACCTGGCAGACTTTGGCCTTGTGCCGGGGGATATCAGACAGGACGGGAAGTTACACCGCTTTGATGCAGAGAAGGGCAAGCGGGGGGATAAAGTCGGGTGGTATGTCTTCTATTATGGGGTAGGTATTTGCGGGGCCGCCTTTGGCAATTGGCAGACCGGATTAAAGGAAACTTGGTGTTCCAAATCTAAAAGGGACATGACTCCCCGTGAACAGGCCAGTTACACAAGACTCATTGATGAAAGTATGAAGCAGGCTGCTGTAGCACTGGCTAAAAACCAGGCCGCAGTCCAAAAGGCCACCAATGAAATATGTGGGGACTCCCCGGTTGTTGAAGGAGATAACCATCCATATCTAAAAGATAAAAGAGTCCAAGCCCATGGTGTAAGGGTGTGTACTAAAAAGCATCTCGCATTCCCCACAATGCATGAGGGCGATTTGCTGATTCCCCTTTTTGATGGGAATGGCCTTATATGGTCCTTGGAAGCCATCAAACCCAATGGAAAAAAAAGATTCCAGCGCCACGGTAAAAAACGGGGAAACTGGTTTGAAATTTCTGGGAAAAAAGGAAACCGGGAGCTTTTTATTGTTGAAGGATATTCAACCGGTGCAACAATCCATGAACAAACTGGGGGGACCGTTATTGTTGCCTTTGATGCAGGAAATATGGCCGCCATTGCCAAAGATATCAAGACAATCTATCAGGGCCTGAATATCAGCATAGCCGCAGATAATGACACCTGGACCCTGGTTAATGGGCGGCCGGTTAATACGGGTATAATCAAAGCCCAGGAAGCCGGGGCGCTTATTGGTGCCCCCGTGGTTTATCCCAAATTCAAACCGGAATCCATAGAAGAATGGCGCAGGCAGACCGGCAAGACCGATAAAGGCCCAACGGATTATAACGATTTGGCGGCCCTGGAAGGCGGGCAAGCAGTGCGGGATCAGTTAGCGGCCTGTGCCGAAACCGTTAATAATTCCCCCCGAAAATTTAAACTTGTCCATCTTTCCGATGTTAAATTCAAGGCCCCCGATTGGCTGATAAAAGGTCTTATTGAAACGGATTCATTAAACCTTTTATTTGGTGATCCTGCCAGCGGAAAAACCTTTGCTGCCATTGATATGGTTTGTTGTATTGCAACTGGCAAAGATTTTAATGGAATGCCCGTCAAACAAGGCCCTGTTATTTACATTGCCGGGGAAGGGCAAAACGGCCTTAAACGGCGTTTTACTGCCTGGGGGATAAAGAACGGTATCAATATTGATGACTACCCAATATTCCTATCATTAATTCCGGCAGCATTGAGCGAAACTGAACAGGTTTTAGCGGTCAAGGAAGCCATAAAAGAGTTGGTGGATGAATACGGCCCGTCTGCCTTGATTGTGTTTGATACCGTTGCCCGGAATTTTGGGCCGGGTGATGAAAATTCAACCAAGGACATGACCGCTTTTGTTGCCGGGCTGGATGATATCAGGATGGATGATAAACCGGGAATCATGCTTGTCCACCATTCCGGCCATGGGGATAAAGGCCGGGCAAGGGGAGCAATGGCCCTGAAAGGTGCCCTGGATACCGAATACCGGGTTGAAAAGGATGAAAACGGAACTGTCCGGGTTGAAAATACCAAAATGAAGGCCCACACCAAACCTAACCCAATGGCTTTTAAATTGGCAACCGTTGAACTTGGCATTAAAGATGAAGACGGGGAAACAATCACAAGTGCGGTTTTGCATCCGGTGCAATATACAGAAACCAAAAAAGGCAAGGGCGCAAAAACCGAGCTAACAGGATGGGCTAAAAAGGCTTTCGAATCCTTTAAAGATATTTATGTTGAAGAACAAAACAAGCTGATTAAAAACGGCAAGGATTTCAGCGAGGCCATTGTGTTTGCTTCCACCCTGCGAAAACACTTTAAGGAAGAATTGAATATGCCAAAAGCAACCATTTCAAGAATGTTGAATGAAAATCTACCGGGTCACCCGGAAATTTCTGTGCTTGGTACCGGGGATCAATTCAAATACACTCCACCATTTCCCATATAGGATCTTAATCAATGATTCCGGTTTCAGTCAGTACTTTTAGTTCCATTGTTCCACCCTATAAGGGGGGTGGAACGGAACGGAACTAAAAAGTTAGGTGCCATTTGTTCCATTTTTGATTTGGAACGAATGGAACAAATCAAACAACCCTCTTAAAAGACGGGCCTCTCGCTGTTCCAAGTGCAAAATGGAACCAGTGGAACTCAACAAAGCCCTAAAGTCAAATGGAAAAAGTAAGTCACCCCTTACAATGGAACCATTTAAATAGGGCTGCACGGCATGGGCAGAAAAAAAGGAGATTTCGTTGCCTGGCATAAAGCAAATTTTAACCCGCCAGAAATGGCAAAAAGGAAGCACACAACAAAAGGATAAACAAAAATGGATATTTGGGAAAGGCGTTCAGCAAATCAAAAGAGGGGGCCTGATGTGGGCCAAAATATTAAATTAATTATTATGGAGGATGAATTGAAAGTTTTAATTAAAATCGGTGATCGTTTTATCAACCCGGACCAGATTACACATATTTCTGGTGGGGTAAATGGTGGGGGCTATGAATTCACAATTATTAATTTCATTGGTGGTGGTTCAACTGAACTTTCGGGCTTGAAACCTGAAGTTATAGTTAACGCTTTGGTCGCATATCAAAATGGATATCAAGAGGGATTAACTGGCAAATATATTTTTAACGGACAACCGTCTAATTAGGAGTAAAAAAATTGGCAAGTAAAAAAAAGTTTGAAGTAGGTTTTAAATTATCGGCGGCCCTGGCCCCTGCATTTTCCGGAACGATTAAACGCCCTTATGATGCTCAATATCACCATAGGGGTGTGCTACATACAAGAAGATTAAAAAAGGCGTGCAAGACGGCCTTGCGGCTACCCATGAGCAATGGGAATCTGGCATGGAAAGGCATTGGTCAAACGCGCGGGGCTTGGCTTATGAATAAATAGATTGTGTGGTGTATGCGGCCCGCCTGAATTGTCCGGGCGGGTTGCTTGCCGCATTACAATATAAGTGTTTGAAATTATTAAGAAAAGGGTCCTTCCTATGTCTTTTGTTACGGGACGGATGAACCCCGATCCCGCAGTACATGTGAAAATTTTAAAATAGAGGTTACAATATACAAATGAAACGAGGAAAAATAGAAAGATTTTTGATCAACCAAACGGATGCAGCGGAGCTTTTGGGGGTAGAACGGCCCACCGTGGCAAAGCAAGGATTTAGGACCATAGAGCGCGGGCGGGCACTTTTATATGATATCAGGGAACTCCATGCATGGGGTGTGCAACGGGCAAGCAATAAAGCTCAAAAAACAGTAACTCAGACCAATTTGCCGGGAACGGATATTGAAAAGGAACGGTTACGACTCACGACAGCCCAAGCCGATGCCCAGGAATTAAAAAACGAAATTGCACGGGCGGAAGTTGTCCCGTGTGAGTTTGCCACATATACCCTTTCACGGGTGGCGAACGAGGCCGCCGGGATTCTGGACAGTTTGCCCTTGCATATCCAAAGGCGGCACCCGGAAACAAGTACAAAACTTTTAAAGACAATCCGGCGCGAATTGTCCAAATCTATGAATGCTTTATCTGCCATAAACGAAACCGCCTTGCCTGGAATAATTGATGAATATATTAATCAGGAAATGGTAAAATAGTTTTGTTGATACCATACCACGCCCGGCTGTCTGTCTGTATGATGGCCGGGTATATTTAATTGTACATACTTTTGGGCAGCGTGATTTTCAAGCTAAGCGGTTAAGAGTTGGTCGATTTACTGTATTTTTTTAATTGCAAGTACTCCATTAATGCTGGATGGACACGTAATTTTTCAGCTTGGATATCAAATGTTGTCTTTTCGTCTCTATATTTATGTAAATATTCTGATCCACCATAACCTCCTCCACCAACTCGATAGAATCCTATAATGGAATATTCAAATAATAATTTTAATAGCTCATTGGGATTATCTAATGTGAATTGTGATTCCCTCTTTTTAAATGCCTCAATAAAATCCTGTTTCCCAAACTGGAGAAAACCAATATCTCTAATAACATCGAAATACTTTTCATAGTCGGGAATATGTTTGTGTATTTCATCGTCTAATTCATCAATAAAATAACGGCTGTAAAGATTTTTAGATTTATTAATATCTTCATTCTCAATCTTATCCGTAGGAGGGATTTTTTCTTTATACGTGTCTAATATTTCATTGCAAAATTGAATTATATCTCGTGGTCTTAAAAAAGTTCGATCTATAATATGTTGATATTTTTCTTGTCTCCCAGTCATTTTTTTTGTTTCATCAAATACATCTTCCCATTTTATAATTTCACTATCATTTTCTTTTAATAAAGCTGTAAACCTATTTTCCATAATCTTTTTAAGCGTATGAGAAGTTCTTTCTGTATCCCATTCTATATAGCTAACGTGATTCCTTGTAATTTTATTTTTATCTTCAAAATGTAATAAATTATAGATATCGTTGCGAAGAAATATTATTATATTCAATGATAAATTATTCTTTTTTGCCATTAAATTAATGTTTCTTGCCGCTAAAATAAGACCCGTAAGTCTCTCTTTATAATCTTTGCTTTTTGGATCAAAGCCTAAATCGAGTTCATCAAACGCTAAGTAATATTTATTTTTGGGGTTAAGCGTTTTCATAACAATTGCAGATAGTGTTTTGTTAACATCTTGGATTACTGTTGGCAAACATTCAATTGGTAAAAGTCCAGGTTTAATATCTCCTTTAAATAAACCCCAATTAATTCCGAATGAGGGATTCAGCTTTAACACTTTGGATGGTGTAAATATTTGGGTTACATCTATATCTCTTGATCCGTATGTATCAATAATGAATTTTTCTATTTTTTCTGCTGATTCAAGACATTCTTCATTAAAGGGTATCGAATTATCATAGTTTAAAATGATTTTTGATAACGTCAATAATATTAAATACTTCCAACTATGGAGGTATCTATCCTGTTCTGGAACTCCAATCACCTTTTGTTTTTCATGATAATGCCACGGATAGTCTGAAAATGTATGTCCATAGGTAAAAATTTGGCTTGTTTTTTGAGTTAATATCTTTTTGAAAATTGCAGTTTTTCCGCTGCCTTTTTTGCCAATGATAAGAAATTTTTCAAAATCAATTGCATCAAGAAAAGCTTCATGTTCTTCAAACACAGATAGTAGAATATCGTCATTGTCAGCATCAATGGAACCAAATGATTGAATGCTAGTTATTTTTTTCATTAATTTCCCCTTAAACTATGACCCAAATTGTTTTTTAATTTTAGACCTTATACAACCGAAATGGGATAGTCAAGCTCCGCGACCCGCAACATATCCTGAAACACCAATTGAATCCAAAATGCTTCCGATTTCCCAAGCTGCCGGGCAATCTTGGCGGCCAAGCCAGGGGAAGGAATACGCAGCCCTTTTTCGATGTTGCGAAGGGCTTTTATGGATACCCCCAAGAATAGGGCAAAATCTTTTTGTGTTATTTCTTTACTTTTCCGGTATGCCCAAAGCGCCCGGCCAAAAGTAACCGGGCCGAAATCCCGTCCCATTTCCTTGGAACGGGATTTTTTACTATTCATGGTTGTTTCTTCTATTTTTTCCAAAAAGGTTAAACACATTGTCACGCCTGACGTCTTCCTGGGCCGTTTTGATCCTGAAACAAAGGCCCGTTGGAGGTTGCCGTGAAATCCTGGTCACAATCCACCATGTGGGCCTTGGGGTTTTTCCTATTTGTTTTAACACTGTCCATCAATTGGCGGGAAGATATGGCCCGGTGGTCTCGGAAAACATCCGTAATTTGATCATAATCCGATTTATGCAGGGCGCACGCTTCACCAGGGCGGCGGAAATGAAGTTTTAGCCATTGGAGTATAGGAAGGCCCGCGGGCGGGATTTTATGCCATGTATTTGGATTCTGTTTGGTTTGCCGGGTCCGGTGCCGCCTTTACTGAAAAACAGGAATTAGGATTGATTGTTATTAATCTTTTGGTCCTGGGCTTCCTGTTTGGTGAAAGGACCGTAAAAAACCTTGAACCCTTAATTATACGGGTTTTTGGCGGAGAAAAAGCCAAAGCCTAAAAAAACGCCATCCCACAGGCGCGGCCCCTTGGAAAATCTTTTTTCCTTGGGGCCTTTTTTATTATGGGTTACTCAATAGATAGTTAACATTGCCAACCCACAGATAAAATGTTACTATCCAAGAATATACAATTTTTAAGAGAAAGGAAATGGTGAATCCATGAGTATAAAACTTATGGTGAAGCTGATTATAGCAATAACTGGCCTCATTGAGGTTATTTTTGCTATAATTAGAGAATTCTTTTAAACGATTTGGCCCCTTGGTTGATCCTTGGGGCCTTTTTTTGTCTTGCATACTTGTAACGCGGCAAACAATATCAGAAATTTAAAATCAGCTTAATTATGTATTAACCTCCCTGTTGCAAATTTCAGCCAGGAATGTTATTCCCCAATAAAATTGATTTTAAATACTACCAAAATCATCATTGTTTTCAAAAGAATATAGATATGAATGTATGAATACTTCAATTAATTCTGATAGACTCGATGAATATATAGATCAAGTCTCTTATGAAATTACCCATTGCTTGAATTGCCAACCTCGTGATTCCGGTGAATGGATTTGGGTCTTAGGAATAAGAACATATTTGCAAGATCTTCTCAATGACTTAGATATCCCTGAACCATATCATGAGGCTGTCACCAAAGGTCTAACTTGCCCCCATTGCGGTACCAATATAGAACTTGAATCAGATGTCGGTATCAAAACAGACTATGAAAGCTACATCGATTTTAAATGGAAAGAATGGTATCAAAAATATCAGGATAAATTCGAAGAGTTTTTTTACTTTATTAAAAAATACCCCTACCTCGGGTTACAACACAAACTTGGAAAACAAATTTTTGAAAAAGTTCCAGAATTACCCAAGATCATCATCGAAAAGGAAACTTGGTTTCGTGCGAGGAAAGTTAACGGTAGTAAGCTTTTGAGAACAGAAGATTTGTACCCAGCCGATCCTGAAAAAGTTGAGATTGGTGAAGGACGTTATAATCACTTCGGACAAAACGTATTTTATCTTGCAAAAGATGACTATGGGGCTGCGGTAGAGCTCCTTGATGAATCTGGGCTGGTTTGGTTACAAAAATTTAACCTGATCAAATCGGATAAAATAATTGATTTATCGCATGAGATTTCAGAAGAACCAAATGCTGAACTCGATTTGTTATCATTTGGTTTGAGATACAGCAAAGTGCTTGAAAGAAGAGTTAAAAGATCAGCAGGATGGAAGCCTGAATATTTTATACCACGGTTCATTGCAGATTGTGCTAAATTATATGGTTATAGTGGCGTCAAATTTAATAGTAGCCGTTCATGTTCACTAAATTTAGTATTGTTTTCTTGGGAGTCAGAAGGGATTCAACCAATTGAGACTCCTTATATTTATAAATTTGAGAAAAATTGAGATCCGATTTTGGGTCATCACGACTTTTAATTTTTATACATTAATTACCTCCCTGTAGAGAGTTTCTCAAAAATCAGGTAATTAATATAGAAAATTGACATAACACACGAACCAATTTTAAAATCAAAAAGTGTCTATGGCAGGCTGGAAAATTGTGGGTTGTATTGATGTAGTGGAATAGAAAAAAAGGTTAAAAACAGCAATGGCCCCCTGGATCAATCTTGGGGGCCATTCTTAGTTTATACGGCCATATAACAAGCTATAAGCCGCCGCCTCTGCTGTTAGGCCAGGGCCGCCGGGAAAGCCATTTTTAGAGCCTTGGTTATATTGTTGGCCGGTATGCTTCATTGATTTGGCCGCCGATCTGGACATATTGTGCCGCTAATTCTTCCAGAGACCAACCTTGCTCCGCATTTGGACCTTTGCCACGGCCTGGCGCGCCTGGCGTTCTTCATTTATATCCGGCAGCATATACCTTTTGAAAGCGTCCGAAACGTGGCCGGTTACACTCCTTTGGATTTGTTCCGGCGTCATAAGCTGGCCCAATGCCGTCACGGTTGAGTGTTTGGTACCCCCGTAAAGGTCCACGCCGTTAATCCCCACGTTTTTGCACGCCTTATCCCACCATTTTTTAAAATACTTGGGGCCAAATTGTACCCCTTCCTTTATTCCTGACCGGGTTTTTAGGTGCCGAAAAAAGAACATATCAAGCAAGCCCTTTGGATTCCATAAAGATTCTATCAATTGGCAATCTTTTGGGGCCAGGTGGATAAATTTTCCTTTGTCCCCTTCTTTTGGATCAGGGAAAAAAATCCAGCCGTCCGATAAATTTATATGTTTTTCTTGGACGTTTGTCATTTCACCGGGGCGGGCTTTTGGAAATATGGAAAGCAAGTTTACCCCCAGCCAAATGCGGGGGTTAATATCCTTTGTAATTTCCCAAATTTCATCAAGGATTCTTTTCTGGTCTTCCATGCTTATAATATTCCGCCATCCCATTTTATATTTGATGTCTGGAAAATCTGGCATTTCCAATTTTGACAGGCGTTTTTCCCGCCGGACAACCCAGGACCAAAAATCATGCAAAACCGTTTTCCAGTTTGCCAGGGTTTTGTTCCCCACCCCATGGTCCGCTGTAAAAAAGTCCTCAATTTCCCCCTCCATGATATCTTTGATGGGCAGTTTATCCCATGTTTTCCCGGCCTTTTCCAAAACGTATGTAATATGCCTTATTTGCTTTTGGGTAATGTCTTTGGTTACTTTGGATTTTACAAATTTTTTCCGTTGGGTACGGAAGGAAAGCGGCTTGCCTTTCTGCCATTCCCTGGCATCATATTTGCCGTGGTCAGTCTGGACCCGCAAATAATTTAAATGTCTTTCGGCATCCACAACGGTTTTAAATCGTTTGTGGTGTTTGCCGCCAAATACAACCTCACAGGGGCCGTGCCAAACCATTTCCGGGTGGGTGGGGCATTGAAGAACCCCACGCCCCTCTAAGTATTTTAAAGATCCTTTTTCGCTGCTGTTTTGGCAAATGAAACATTTTTGGCGGGTGTAAATGCTCCCCTTCATGCAAAACCCAACGCGGCCTTGATTATTAAAGGGATAGTTCATTTGCTGTTTTGAATTTTTCAATATTAAATTCTTCTATGGTAAAGGGCCGAGAAAAAATACCCGGCCCTTAGTCTCAAATTTATGATTTCTCAGGATTGTCTTTTCCCAATTTTCTTTGGATCAAATCTGCCGTATTAATTCTTTTGGCGGTTTCCCTTATCATGAAAGCCTTGCCTTTGATCTCATTCCAAAAAATTGACTCCCTGGAATCCGGGTTATCCCGGTCCATAAATTCTTCCTCAAATATATCAAGAAATTCAATAAGCGGATTGATTCCAAATGTAATTACCCCCTCAAGGTCGGCAGCGTTATGCAGATACATAGCCACCTCCTTTCAAAGTAGGGTTGTTGCAGGGGGCTGGTTGACTTCCAAAGGGCAATGTGGGGTTGAATAAAAGATCGGGTTCATGTAAGTTTTTAATAGCCATAATCATTTCCTTGTTAAATGGTTTCGGTTAGACCCCGGAAGAAAGTTCCAGCTTTCTTTTGGGGTTGTTTTTTTCTTTCAAAAACCCAATTTCCTTAACACACCTGGAAAATTATAGCAAATTTAAGTTTTAATTTATTGAATGAATTAGGATAGTTATTACCATTTGGTTTACCATTTGAGAAATGGTAAACCTTCACTGATTTTTATTATTAGTGGAACGAATCTTGGGAAACATTTTCTTGACAATATGTAATATAAAGAATAAACGTCGTTTATAGAATATATTTAATCGTGTTTTCCTGAAATATTCAAAATTCAACTAAGGAGAGGGATTATGGCAACGGTATCAAAACGGCGTGGCCGATACGTTTTAGATTTTTATGATCATGAAGGGAAACGAAAATGGAAAACAATGCCAAAGGGAACAACCCTTAAAATAGCAAAAAAAGAATTAAGAGAGCTTGAGGATCAACTTGCCAAGGGCAATTATATTTCTACCCAAAAAATTCCAATTTTTAATCAAACCGCTCTGGAATGGCTTGATCATAAAAAGTTAAATATTCGTGCATCCACCTGGGCGGTATATGAAGGCCACACCCGAAACCATTTTGATGAATTTAATAATATAAAAATTAATCAAATCACGATCCAGCGTGTTGAAAAATTCATAAAAAAAAGACAGGCAGATGGAATGAATATTTCCACGTTAAGAAAAATTATTGTTTCATTGAGGCAAATATTCAGCCTTGCAGTGAAAAGGGGGTATTGCCACCAAAACCCCCTGGACTATGCCGACATGCCAAAGAGACAGGGAAATGAGACTGACAACGAGGATAAAATCCGAATACTAAACCGGGCCGAAATATCCAACCTTCTGGATGCGGTCACACAGCAAAAATATCATGTACTGTTTTCCCTGGCCGTTTTCAGTGGTGCCAGGCAAGGGGAACTCCTGGGAATGAAATGGCCGGATATCCAATGGAAGGACAGTCAGATCCACATACAACGCACATTTAACAACCAATGTTTTTATGATACCAAGACCAAAGGGTCCAACCGAAAAGTTGATATTGGTCCTGCAATGTCAAAAAAATTAAAGAAATGGCGTCTTGCCTGTCCTCCTGGCAACCTGGACTTAGTTTTTCCAACCGAAGTGGGGACCCCTATGAATCACAACAATATGGTGAACAGATATTTTTTGCCGGGGTTAAAGCTTGCTGGTATAAGGAAAATCAAATTCCATGGCCTTAGACACACATATGCCAGCCTTTTGATTGATCAAGGGGAGAATATTAAATACATTCAAACCCAATTGGGACACAGCAACCCAACAGTAACATTGAACGTTTATGCCCACCTGATGAATAAAACAAATCAGGTGGCAGCATGTAAACTTGAAGAGGCAATTTTTAAATAGTGGTAGCAAAATGGTAGCAAAAATCAAAAAGGGTTTAGAGAAGATTCTCTAAACCCTTGATTTTTATGGTAGGCACGAGCAGACTTGAACTGCTGACTTCTACCGTGTCGAGGTAGCACTCTACCAACTGAGTTACGCGCCTATAACGTCTGCTGTTTTTAGCAAACCATGCATTTTGTGTCAAGAAAAACTAATACTTAATCCCCTGTTTTTTCTTCAATGCCTAAATCATCCGCCCGGATCAATCCATCCTGTTTTTCAAGAAAACGTATGGAGACCATCTGGTCGGTCACTTCGACCACCTCAATCCCAAACCCGTCAAATGTTTTGAGTATCACTGCATCGGCAAATTGTTCCGGACTCCCCTTAAAAACAATCTCCATGACGGCTTTGTCGGTGCCGATCTCCCTGGGCTGCATATTTTCAATGTCCTGAATTTCCTTGAACCGTTTTTTTAAGGCAATAAACCTCGGGAGAAAATTCTCCCCTGTTATGGTCACATCAAACAAATTTTCACGCCTCAGGTTCTGGGTCCAGAAGGTGTTAATCTTTTGGTTCAGGTCCTTGGCTGCCAGGGCGCTTACTTCTGTAAGGGCACCCATTGCACCCTCCTGGCCCATGGTACTTTTAGCCGCTGCCCGGCTGTCAGATTCAATCACCTCTTTACCCGAGCCCAGGTCATACACATTTAATTCAATCACACCATCAAAAAATTTTTCATCCCCCATTCTATTGATGGATTCCGAAGCAGAGGCTTTTCCCAGAACCACCATATCTGCCCTGAGAACCCGCCCCAGTTCCATGGCAGCATCGGCATCATAAATGGATGTAAAATTGATATTATAAAAGGATGGATCCGGACGGTCAGGGGCTGCACCGACTATCTTGAACCGATGTTGAGCCATTTGTTCTAAAATAATGTTTTCCGAAATGGAGGAATAGGGTTCTGGATTATTTCCCCACCAATACCTGGGAAGAAGATCTCCAGGCGTCTGCTCCGCAATCAGAAAAAGGATCACAGGTTTATCTGTAGCGGTATTAAGGATACTGG
>PIVS01000265.1 GCA_003353855.1 Desulfobacteraceae bacterium | reverse complement strand
GTTCAAAAACCTGGTTAAAGATAAGAGCCAGAGAAGTTGCTGTATTTATATGTATCTGCCGGTCATACTTTATTTCAATCTCTTTTATCAGCTTTGTTATCTCATGCTTGTCTGGTTTTTCCCCTTTATCTTCTATCTGGGCCATGGTGAGCTCAACGGCAAGGGAACTGACTTTTTCTGCATTTGTCCAGCTTTCCGGAAGGTCGGAAAATACTGAGGCCTGGTCTTTGCCGGGATCGGAGAGGGTGATCTTTTCAGCAATTTTTGCAAAATCAATTTTATTGACAATCCAAATGATTGTTTTCATGAAAATGGCTGATGGTGAAAATCTTTTTTTATTCAAATAATTGCTCCATTCTAAATTATTGAAATCGGTCAAACACTGATGTTGATAACATGTCCAAATTTTCAGGTTTAAAACAATACTGCATGTCCACAAATTTTTCCCTGAAACCTGTCTCATCCTCTTTTACGGGAATCTGGTTTCGGATCAGGTCTGCCATGAGCACGGCAATGGGCATGACCATCCGTGGCAGGGTGTCACGGCCTTTAAAAATCAGGCCGCCGGAAAGGTGGTTGTGCTTTTCAAAAAATATGGTTCTCAGCAGTTCACTCATGGGGCCCTTTTATATTTGGATTATGGATCACCTTATCATCCAATGAAAATAGAAAACGGTAATCCAAACTCAGGGGGTCTGTCAATGACTAAGGGTTTCGCATGTGAATAATGCCACAAATATGGCCTGGGATTGAGTGAATATTTTTTTTTGAGACCCGGTCGTTTGGCCCTGGAAAACCCCACAAGAATACACAACAGGGCCATGGGGGGATTCTTTTCCTTATAGGACTGCCAATAGCTGAAACTTGTCAAATATAAGCAGGAGCCCGATAGCGATAAGCAGGATGCCGGCAACCTTGTTGATCACCCCGATCAGTTTGGTGGCTCGTTTCATAAACCCAAGCATGGAATTAATAAAGATGGATATCAGGATAAAAGGAAGGGCAAGGCCGGCGGAATAAACTGCCAAAAGCCAGACCCCGTTGAGAATGGTCTCCTGGTTTCCGGCCACAATGAGGATGCTGCCCAGCATGGGGCCGATGCAGGGGGTCCACCCGGCCCCAAAGGCCATGCCGATGACAAAGGTCCCCAAAAGATGCACGGGTTTTTCCTTGACATGGAAGCGTTTTTCAAACTGAAAACCCTTGATGTTAATGACCCCCAGAAGGTGGAGGCCGAATACCAGCACAATGCCGCCCCCAAGGTAGCGGATCACCCAGGAATATTGGGAGGCAAGTCCCCCGAGAAAGGAGGCCGATGCACCGAACAGGATAAAAATAAATGAAAAACCCGCCACATAGGCAAGGGTGGACAATATCACCTTCTGTCGGATTTTTTTGTTGTCATTGGTCATCTCATCAACGGACAAGCCGGTGATAAAAGAAAAATAAGCAGGAATCAGGGGCAGGACACAGGGGGAAAGAAAAGAGAGCAATCCGGCAATAAAGGCTGTTGGAAATGTGATGGTTTCGGTAAACACAATTAGATCCTTAATCTTAAATTTATATTTTACTCAATCCTAAGCATCCTTATACGGGTTTCAAGGGGCCGGGTTTGAAAGCCCAATGGTGGCTCCTCTTTTTTATAGTATAGGAGGACTTATCCATGGGAACTTACCCGGGATTTATTTTTTGGGCACATGAAACACAAAATGGTGTTTCAGGCATGATCACTAACCTTTTATAGGGGATTGGTTCTTCACAGCTAATACAATATCCGAAATCAGGATCATCTATCATTTTAAGGGATTTTTGGAGTCTATCCAACCTCTGTTTTGATTTTTCAAGGGAGGCTTCATTAATACTTTTACTGCTGATCGCTTCCATTCGTGTTATTCTGCCCAGGGCATTATCCGGTGAGACCGGTTTTGACAGCTTCTGAAACGTTGCCACATTTTTTTTAACCTCATCAATTTTTTCTATTATTACCTGTCTGATCTGATTTTTTTCTTTGGTATTCATAATATGTTTGTCCATGGGATTTAGGTTCAAGAATGTAAATAGCTAAAAACCGGAAAAAATTAAATCTTCTCAATAAATTATTAGGAAAATAATAAATGACCATTAAATACACTTCCTGATAATGACCACATCTGATATATCCATGGGTGTAAATCAAATCCAGTTTCACCCATGGGGGTTTAAATTGGCAAAAAATTAAAGTACAGGCGATTGAAATGATGATCATAACCTCCAACGGAGAAAAAATTGATACGGCAACCTTAAGTTCCGAGGAGCGGCATATCCTGCAAAAGCTCTTTGCCTGGAAGTCCCTTGTGGATTCCGTGGCCCTTTTCAGGGAAAAAAAGAAGGATGCCCTGAAAAATGGCTGGAATAATTCAGGGCCTGTGTCTGAGAGCCGGGCGCTTTCCCTTGTGATTGAGCATCTGGAAACCCAGGTCCGTTTACGGTTGAAAAAGACAAATCTGTCCTAAATCCTCCGACTTAAATTTCCTGGCCTAGATCATGGTTGAAATGGTGAGCAATTCTTTATCCAGTTTTTTAGCGGATATTTTACCATTGGTTTTTAATTCCTGGGCAAACACGGAAATCTTATATTCTTCCAAAAGCCAGTAAAAAGATTCCACAGCATGGGCTTTTTCCCGGGAAGATTTTTCAGATAAAGAGGCCAGAATGGTGTTCAGTTTATGGGAAAATGGTTTGATTAAAAGGGCTTTCTGGCTCTCTTTGACAGGGTTGTCCACGGCCCGCTGGGCCCGGATGCGAATGCAGGCAAGGTAGCGGGTAAGTTGGTTTACCCGGTCCAGGCTGTAGAGTTCCAGAAAATTTGTCGGCGTTAAATTTTTTAGCTCATTGAACAACAGGGTGAGGATCTCAAAGGAGGCAGGCTTTTTTTTGTATTGAAGGGATAATTTTTGGATCAAAGAAAAGCCAGCTTCATATTCCCTGCCCACGGCCAGAATGGTTTTCAGGATTTTCTGGGTTTTGGTATATAGCCCAGGGCGGATTTTTGCAGCGTGGGCATTAAAATCGGCTTTGGTGCGCAAATTCTTTTCAAAAAGATTTTTTGCAATGGCATGGTAAACCTCTTGCTGGAATTGGACCGTTCCGTTGAAATAGGGTGCTATCTGTTTTAGGCCGGCCACGGTTTTAATATCTTTTTTAAGGGCTTTGAAATCATCGGGGAAGGTGAGTTCAAACAGGTTTCTGATTCCCCTGACATGGTTGTCCAGGGATAGTTGTCTGGATTTAAACAATCTTAGAGAAAGGCTTTTATCCCTGGATTCTATTTTCAGACCCGGGTATATTTTTGGGATAAACCCATCTGGCTGGGCAAGGGGAATAAAGGGGGGAAGGTCGGGAAAAGACCAGTCTTTGATATTCTTTTTTTCATGGGTTTTGCAAAGGTTTTCAAAGGCAATGTTTTTGTTTGGTCTCTGGGATGCGAACTGGCCCAAAATGGACAGGTCCCGCATTGATTTTATTTCCCGGTTCTGTTCATCCCGGATGGAGATTCTCATCCTTAAATGGTCCGGCAGATGTTCTTCGGACCATAGGGTTGCAGGGACAATCAAATTGAATTTTTTTTGGATAAATGAAGAGAGCAGGGTAAACAGTGGCTTGTCTTCCCTGGGCATCTCTTTTGAAATAAGGGCGGCCATATCCTGGACCGGTACCAGGCTGACCCTGTATTTTTTGGGCAAATTTTTAATCAGTGCTGCTATTTTTTCCTCAAACAGGCCCGGCACCAGTTTGTCCACGCTGTGTTTTGACACAAGGGCTGCCGAATCTGCCGGTACTTTCAGGGTGACCCCGTCGGTGGCAGCCCCGGGTTTAAATTCATATTCCAGGGCAAAATTGCCCTGTTCCATGGCAAGGCTATCCGGGAACAGGGCAAGTTCCCGGTCATCCACCCTGGATTTTTGAAGATCGGAAAGACTCATTCGCAAAAAATTGTCATCCCCCTGGTCCCTGAGAAATTTTTTAAAGGTGCTGATATTGAAAAAGAGTCTGGGAAGCCGTGAATGATAAAAATTATGGATGTCTTCTTCCGAGGCCAGGATATCTTTTTTCCTGGTTTTGTTTTCCAGTGCTTCCAACCCTTCAATCAACTGCTGATTATGAACCATGAATTTCAAGGGCTGATCAATTTCCCCCAGGACCAGGGCGTGCCTGATAAATATCTCACCTGCCTCCTCCTGGTTCACCCGGCCATAGGCCGTTTTTCGAC
This sequence comes from Desulfobacteraceae bacterium, assembly GCA_003353855.1. Taxonomy (GTDB): domain Bacteria; phylum Desulfobacterota; class Desulfobacteria; order Desulfobacterales; family Desulfobacteraceae; genus NBML01. The sequence continues at coordinate 2,486 of PIVS01000265.1, read as the reverse complement.
CATTGACAATGATTAGACCGAACAAGGACACCTGCTCACTGGCCATCACCTCCCCTCTCTTCTTTTCCCAGTGGGGCTCACAATAGGTATGGGTGCACAACTCTTTACCCACCTCTTCCAGCCAGGCAGGATCTATATTGGCAACCCCCCGGGCAAAGAGCTGGCTGGTTTTGACAAATTCAGCCGCAACTATCCAGGCTCCTGCTTTTCCAAAAAGTCCGGAACCCGGAAAAATCATGGCCTGCTGACCCTTGGCCGCCATGTACCTGTTTTTTTCTTTTTTGTGGGCAATACCGCCAAGGTATCCGGATAGCAAGGATTTATGAAGGGCAATATACAGGGGGCCGCCCAGGTTGAATTCCTTTGATTTGAGGTTTTTGGTTCCAATGGAGACCCCAATGGGGTGCTCCTCTGTGATGCCGTGCTCTTTGAGCATCCGGTTGATCTGGCGGTGAATATCCTGCCACTCGTGCAACCGCTTAAAGGAAAGAAAATGATCAGCACACCAATTTCTCAATTTGGACCGGGATTTTAATTTTTTTTTTGCGGCCCCATAGGCATTCCAGATATTGAGGAGGGTGATAAAATCAGAGGAGGAATCTTTGAACAGGCCGTGTTTCTGATCGGCTGCCTGGATTTTGTCTGCCGGCCGCTGGCGGACATCGGCAATGGCAAGAGCTGTTACAATGATGACCGCCTCCTTGAGACAGCCATTTTTTTGGGCTTCAATTAATATTCGGGAAAGTTTCGGGTCCACTGGAATTTTAGCCATGATCCGGCCGGTTTGGGTGAGGCTGTGTTGTTTTTTATCCGATTTTTTATTGGGGGTCTGGCTTTTTTTTTGGATGGCACCCAGTTCCAGCAAGGTATCAAATCCGTCCTTTATGCTCTTGGGAGCAGGCGGATCAATAAAGGGAAAGGTGGCTACATCTCCCAGGTTCAGGAATATCATCCGCAAAATGACCTCTGCCAAGTTGCTTCTCAGAATTTCGGGGGAGGTGAAAAAAGGGCGGCCGTTAAAATCATCTTCATCGTAGAGCCTGATACAGACACCGTTTTCAACCCTGCCGCACCTCCCTGATCGCTGGTTGGCAGAACTCTGGGAAATAGGGCACACCGGAAGGGCTGTGGTCCGGGTCCTGGGGGAATAGCTGGGGATCCGGGCAAATCCAGTATCCACCACATATTTGATGCCGGGGATGGTGAGGGAGGTCTCTGCCACATTGGTGGAAACGATTATTTTCCGGCCCGAACCCGTTGAAAAAATTTTTGATTGTTCCTTGGCCGATAGTCTGGCGAACAGGGGCAGAGCCATAACACCCGGGTGGTTTTTGCCCCGGATTAATTCCAGGGTTTCCCCGATATCCTGCTCGGTGGGCATAAAAATAAGGATATCCCCGTGGGATCTTGCGAGCAATTGGTTGGCGGCTTCTGCTGCAGCTTCCACATAGCCCTGGTCTTCACTGCTGGATTTGCCCTCTTCAGCCTCTGAAAGAATGGGCATATAGATGGTCTCCACCGGATACATCCGGCCTGAAACCTCTATGATAGGGGCCTTGTCAAAGGCCTCGGAAAACTTTTTTGTGTCAATGGTGGCAGAGGTGATGATCAATTTAAGATCTTTTCGCTGGCGTACCAATTTCCGCAGCAGCCCTAGGGTAAAATCGATGTTCAGACTTCTTTCATGGGCCTCATCCACGATGATGGTATCATATTGATTTAAAAACCGGTCCTGCTGGGTTTCCGCCAGGAGAATGCCGTCGGTCATGAGTTTTATATAGGCGGATCCCGGGGTTTTGTCATCAAAGCGGATTTTATATCCCACGGACTGGCCCAGACTTTCATTGAGTTCAAAGGCAATACGTTTGGCTACATTGATGGCGGCTATGCGCCTGGGCTGGGTGCAGCCGATCATTCCCCGTATTCCAAGGCCTGCTTCCAGGCAGAATTTGGGGATCTGGGTGGTTTTTCCGGACCCGGTTTCTCCGGAAATGATCACCACCCTATTTTTTTTTATGGCCTCAATGATTTCATCTTTTTTGCCGGTAATGGGCAGGTTGGGATCAAAATTAAGGGACACGGGGCAACATCGCTGCCGGCTTTCCCTCAAAATGACAGAATTTCGGACTCTCTTTAGGAGTTGCTGACATTCTTTTGTATTATTTTCAGGGGGTTTGCCTGGGGTGGCTGATTTTTTTCTTATTGCTCTTAGGGCCCTGTAAATGGTATACTTATCTTTTCCCATTGCTTTGGGTACAAGCGTTTCTATTTTTTTGAGGATATCCATAACAACAGAATAGTAGTTCACTAATAAAAAATGTCAAATATATAGGCGCTGGGAAAATTTTTTATTGACATGGGTTTAAGAATAAGAGACAAAATACATTGCTCCAGAGATAGGGCACTGTAAAATAAAGTAAAATTACTTTAAATGTATAGACAGATAGGGGGAAGAAAATAGCATGGGAGATACAGCTATTAAAATT
>PIVS01000264.1 GCA_003353855.1 Desulfobacteraceae bacterium | reverse complement strand
GGCGGAAGAAGTGACATATCCGCCGGCTGCCAAGGCCACGCCGCAGAGCAGGTCAAATCCGATCCACATACCCCAGGGGTTGTTATTATCCAGATTGGTAACTGCACCAATTCCCTGGGTAAACCTGAGAATAGTCAGAATGAGTCCCGCAAGGAGAACAATACCGGTGATAATATTAAAGGGTGTAACCCATTGGTATTTTGTATTGCCTTGAGTCATCTATTCCTCCTCTTTTGTGGAATCATCAGAGGTTGTCTCTGCATCCGGTGTCGCTTTGGCTTCTTCAGCCGCATTTGCTGCTTCTTCTTCAGCTTTTTTTGCCGCGTCAGCCAGGGCTTTTTTCACCCCATTGGTAACGGCGGTTTCTTTTTCCTTTGTCATTTTCAATGAAAGCTTGGAAAGCTGATTTTTCATTTCTTTGGCTGCAACCTCTTTGGCATTTTGAACGGCATCTTCCTGCTCTTCTTTGGCAATCTTATCCCTGCGTTTTGAAATGGCATATACGCCGGTGAGCAGCACCGGCCACAGACCCACTATGATGGGAACCGATCCCAGAGCCCCCGAGGTGAACTGGGGAGCAGGCGTTATCCCGAGGTCTTCCCTCATGCCGATCTGCTCAAAGGGGACAGAGGACAGATAGAGCCAGTTGGTACCGCCCATTTCATGTTCTCCATAGAGGTGCTGGACATAGTGATCCGGGTTATTGGAGATCCGTTTCCAGGCCATATTGATAAGCTCTGAGCGTTTACCAAAAATCAATGCCTCCCTGGGGCAGATTTCCACACATCCCGGAAGTTTGCCTTCTTTGATCCGGGGCAGGCACATGGTGCATTTGGTAACCTTGGGAGTTAGGGGGTCATTATAGGTGTAGGCTGGTATGTTAAATGGACAGGCCACCATGCAATACCGGCATCCTACGCAGAGGGATTCGTCGTAGACCACAGCTCCCGACGGATCTTTTTTCAGGGCCTTTACAAAACAGGCCGATGCACAGGCAGGTTCCTGGCAGTGGTTGCACTGGGTTTTAGCAAACAGGGGAGCATTGCCAAATTTATTTACCACAGTATAAGTTGCTTCACCGGTTCTTCTTTTCTCATCCAGCAGGGTGAGGTTGTCAAAGGGTTTTTCCGGTTCGGCAAGGGAATTCACCGTATTACAGGCTTGCTCACATTTTCGGCATCCAATGCATTTGGTACTGTCGTGGAGGACGCCAAAACTATCGGGATACCCGGTGAAATGTTTGTTGGATGCGGCATGGGCAAGGGTTCCCGCACTTGTGCTAGCTCCTATTGCTGCGGTAATGCAGCCGAGAAACTTTCTTCTGGAAATGGCCATAAATCCACCTTTATTCTCTTATATGACAAATATTTTAATTGTATTTTCCATGGCATCTAAATTGTATGGCTCCCTTTTTACGAGGCCTTTTTTTCATGGCATTTGTTACAATCTGTCGGCAGCACTTTAACTTCCATCTTCTGGTGACAGGTAATGCATTGGCCATGGTATGCCCCTTTCAGCCCGGGTTTTCCCGTGGCAAGATCCGGTGTTTTTCCATGGCAGGAAGCACACTTGGGTGGGGTCAGGGTGGCCGGGCTGTTGTGGTGACATCCTGTGCACAGGGTCAGTTCATTTCCATGGAAGGTTTTTGCCATGCTGTTTTTACCGGCTTTTTCAAAAACTGCCTGGACCACCATTCGATGGGGGAACTCACTGGGTTTATAAACATCTGCAATGGTCTTGATGATAACGGTTTCCGGTATTTTGTCCAGAGCTACTTTCGAATAGTTTGCCTGGGTTTTACGGACGTCCAGGGCCAGATCGGCAGAGGCTTTTTCATCGGCAAGCAGGCTGGGGTCCATGGCTTTGGCATCCACATTATGGCAGGATGCACAGGCATTGTCTTTAAATGCTTTCTTTGGCATCTGAAAATGGCAGCCAGCGCATTCCTTGGCCTTTTTAACCTCATTGTGGCAGCCCAGACAGCTTTGGGGTTTGTCAACGCTGTGCATGGCCTGGCCAAGCTCGATATATCCGCCTTTTTCTTCGCCCTTAACGGTATGGCAGGCATCACATTTTTTCAATGTTTCATGGTGGCAGGCTTTGCAGGTTTGGGTCCTGGTTTCGTGGGATTTATGGTCAAAGGCCACTGGATCCATGTTCCGGGCAACTATTTTTTCATTTTCTGCCTTATCTGTTCCTAGTATAGTCCATCCGGTCAGAAGTACTGCATCCGGCTGGTTCCGTTTAAGCCTCGGCACATCTTTGACAACTTTGATTTTTTCCTGGCTTGCGGCGGCGTGGCATCCATTACAATCAACGGGGCCTGCTTCTTTCTTTTTTTCTGTTAACTGAAGATGACAGGCAACACATGAATCATGGGCCGCATTTCCGGCAGCCTTTATGCCTTTGACAGCAGTCTGTTTATGGCAGTATATGCAGGCTTCTTCTTCACCCTTCCGGTAAAAAATCTCATTGGTTTTTTCATCGTAACTATGGTGGCAGACATTACAATTGGTTTCTTCTGTTTCAATGGCTGAGGGGATCTCTTTGGCGCTTTCGTGCCTGAAATGCAGGGAGCGGCCAAAGGGAAGTTTTACCCAGGATGACCCCAGGTCAAAATCGGCATTGTGACAGGCCCGGCACTCTGTTTTTACAGGACCTGTGGCCTTTGCCGTTTTTTTTATCTCAGTATGGCAGGCAATGCAATTGTCATGGTAAAGATCCATAAATTCCTGGCCCTGGGCATCCTGGGTCCGTTTGAATTTAAAGATGGTAACATCATCTTTTTTTTCATGGCATTTTATACACTGGCCATCCACTGCCTGGCTGTGCAAATCATGCTTGAATTTAACCGCCGGCATGTCCTTGTGGTCCGGAGAAGAAGGAATATCAATGGTTAGGATATCCGGTCGTTTTTCAATCGAATCCTCCATGATTTTCACACTGGTAGAAGCGATTAAAGGAAATAAAAACAAAACTGCTGTTGTCACAAACAACAGCCGAAACGGTCTTTGTCTTAACATAACCCGATCCCCTGGTTGAAATTTTAGAGATTATTGTTTATTTACCCATGATTTTATCCGGATAATTTCCTACTAAATTCGTAGGAATTGATTTAAAAGAAACAAGCAGATTTGTCAATAAAAAAATAGGAAAACCAGACAAATTGTTTTGGGATAAATTCTCCGCTCCCATTGCAAAAAAAGACTGCACTGGACGGCTATTCCATAAACTCAAGATTTGGGATGGGTATGAGTTTTTTTTCAGCACCCAGGCAGACAAGTTCCAGGGTGCAGGAGACTGCTGGTTTTTCCCTTTTTGGCCGCCATGCTTCATGGGAAAAAACAATGCGATAATTTCCCTGCTTTTCCCAGGTGGTCCTGATATCCAAAAGATCTCCAAATATCGCACCGTCATGGAACCCCAAACTTGTTTTGTAAACGGCAAATCCTATCTTGCCTTCATGCCATATTCTGGCAAGGGTTTTTATCCCAATAATATTTTCCCTGGCCCGTTCGAAAAATTTCAGGTAATTGGCATGGTAAACCACGCCGGAATGGTCTGTGTCTTCGTAATAAACCTGGGCCGGAAAGTGATGGATGTTTTTGGTCTTAGTCATAGAATCCTGTCGTAATTTCATAAATTATTTATTGGATTTTATTTATAGCGTCAAGAGGTTTTTTTTTCAAGCCCCATGAAATTAGTACTCCTGCCGAGTGTAAATAAAAAATGGTAACTTACTCCTGGGATGTGATATTCACCAATGATGAATAGTAAACTTCCATCACCGATTTTTATCGATAGTGAGAAGGGTTCCTTGCTCTTTATCGATATAAACCTGTATTCTCATTCCATCCGCCGGTTATTCTGACCCATGGTACATTTTCAAATGCCGTTATTTGTCAAAAATTGGCTGGATATCTTTGCCATGCTGGATTTGATTGCTGGATCTATGAATGGAGCTGAAAAGATGGATTTAATTATTTGAAGGCCATGGAGTCAATCCATATTCCCTCTCTTTTTTTCGCAGGCACACGTGATATTATAGCACCCCACTACGGGTGTTATGAGTTGTTTTGTTCATTGAGCAGTTCCGTTAAAAAATAAATTCTCCGAGGCAAGGAAGCAGGATTTTTTGAGGACTACACCCATTCCGCCCCATTGCCAGTCAGAATTCTCAAAAAAAAATTTGGCCCAGATACAGAGGCAATACAAAAATGACATGAAGCTTCATAGATTCGACGGAATCGTCATTGTCCTAAATGCCAGGCACTAACCAAAGCAAGATGGCTTGAAGCAAGACAGGCAGAACTCCTTCCTGTCCCATATTTCCACAATGTATTTACCCTTTAATTTTCCAGCATGGGAAAGCTCAGCTTTTCAATAAAAACCTCCTGAAAATCCTGGTTGCAGGCAAGATCAATGGTGGTGATCCGGTTGGCCATCTCCATTGATTTTTCAAGAAAGGTATCATCGCACAGGACCATGACGGCTCCGGCTCCTGCTGAGTTTCCGGCAACTTCCACACAGGCCGGGTCCATGACCGGGATCATTCCCAGTATCATCATATCTTTTTTATCAATGAATGTTCCAAATGCACCGGCAATGATGATTTTTTCAGGCTTATCAAGCCCTGCTTCCTTCAGGAGAAATTCAATCCCGGAAATCAATGCAGCTTTGCCAAGTTGGACAGATCGGATATCCTTCTGGCTGATGAAAATCCCAGAACCGTCCTGGGAAGATTTTTCGGAAACCAGGGTATACTGCATTTTTCCCGAAGCATCTTTTTTTAAAGCCGGCAGATCCATATTTCGTTTAAAGGCCCCGCCGGGGTCTATGATGTTATTTTTGCAAAATTGGGCCACAGCGCTGATAATACCGGTTCCGCAAATTCCGGAAGGCTTTAGCCGGGAAAAGTTTGACGGGTTGATCAATGAGCAATGCGGAAGGTTGTTTTCGGTTTTTATTTCGACCTTATTAATGGCGCCCGGGATTGCCTGCATTCCGCAGGACAGCGATGCGCCCTCAAAGGCAGGTCCGGTTGCGCATGAAGTGGCAAAAAGTTGATCTTTCCCCTTTAGCAGTAATTCCCCATTGGTACCAAGGTCAATAAGGAGAGTCCCCCGGGGCTGATTGTCAAGGTCAGCCGCAATTGCGGCACCAAGGATGTCTCCTCCAATAAATCCGGATATCTGGGGCAGGGTTTGAATTGAAATATCATCCCTGGAAAAGCCGGAATCCTTTGATTGGATATTTTGTGCCTTGTAAAAAGCCGGCTGATAGGGGGAGATTCCAATGGGTTTTGGATCGATACCGGTCAATATATGGATCATGGTTGGGTTGCCCACGGCCACCATTTGAGAAACCCTGTCTTCTTCAAGATTCAAGGAGGATAACAGTTCTTTGATCCCCCATTCAATCGCCTTTACAACAAGTCTTTGCAAATATTTCAGGTTTTGTTCTTCCTGATTGATGGCGCCGATACGACTCATGACATCATCCCCATACAGGGCCTGGGGATTTTTAATTGCCATTGATGAAAGTACCTCGCCCTTTGTCATGTTGCAAAGGTAGATGGCAATGGTTGTTGTACCCAGATCCACTGCAATCCCATGGCAAACCTGCTCCCCAGTTTTCTTGAACCGTCTCTCCTTAAATCTGTCCTTGAATGTTGCGGGAAAGGATACCGGTGCCTTACTGCTAATATAGGAGGAGAGAAGGGAGGATTCAGGAATTTCAATTGAAATATTTTCTGATATTGTTAAGTTGCAGGCATTTTGCATTTCATGGTGCCCATTGGTTAAGATTCTTTTGACCTGGCATTTTCCACAGGTCCCTTTGCCTCCGCAATCAGATCGTAAAAAGATGCTCTTATCCATGAGCGCTTCCATCAGGCTTTTTCCCGATTTTGCATTAATCTGTTGGCCATGGGGGTGAAGTTGAATGTGGTACCTAGGGGGCATTTGGATTCCTTAACTTATTGTTTGAATCTGTTTTTTATTTGCTAGTATGTCATTGTCTAATTGGCCCATAATAGCAGAATCTTATCCATTTGCCATAATAGAAAATTTTGATTGATCTTTTTTATGTAAAAGAGCGCATCAGGTATGAGCACCGTTAGTTTTCCGCCCTTGTCTGAATCCCTATCCATTGACCCTATGTTCCCTGCCTTGACAATATCGGGAAGGGCAGGGTATCTATTATACAAAGATATTATCCCAAATATTAAGGAGCCTTTCATGAGCAATCATACCCCGAGACTGTTTGATGCCCTGGATGCCTTTGAAGAAGGTATCTATATCATTAGCGAAGATTTTACCGTCGAGTATATGAATAAATTTATGAAAACCTATTTCGGGGACGGGGTGGGGAAAAAATGCTATGAAGTGCTGATCAATACTGATAAGCCCTGTGACTGGTGCAAGTATGAGGAGATCTTTAGTAAAAATGAAACCCACCATAGTGAAGTTTATCTGGAGGCTGTGGGTAAACCCTTTGCCTTGTCGGAAATGCCCGTTAGCAACAGTGACGGGACCCGGTCAAAGCTTTCCATTTACAGGGATATTACCCGGAATGTGGAGCAGGCTGCCAAGCTGAAATCCTCCATGGAAAGCTATCAGCGCCTCTTTAAACATGCGGGGTGCGGGGTGTTTATCAGCAGTAAAGAGGGTCGCTTTCTGGATGTGAATCCTGCGCTTTTAAAGATGCTGGGATACCAGGCCAAGGATGAGTTCCTTTC
>PIVS01000814.1 GCA_003353855.1 Desulfobacteraceae bacterium | reverse complement strand
ACTTTGAAATCTTCTTCAACAAAAGAAGCATACTCTTTGTCTGCATACCATCTAGAATCCCATGTCCTGATGATGCCTAATCTTAATCCGGTAGGATGTACTTTCTGGCCCAAGCCTTTTCCTCCTTATTTAAACAGCTTCGCTGACGACAACTGTTACATGACTGGTTCGTTTCAAAATTCGACTGGCTCTACCCCTGGCCCGCGGTCGAAACCGCTTCATGGTAGCACCCTGGTCGACGAAGATATTCTTTACAACCAGTTTGTCCACATCCATTTCGTTATTATGCTCGGCATTGGCAATTGCTGACTGCAGTGTTTTGTAAATTATACCGGCAGCTTTAACCGGCATAAACTTTAGTATGGTCAGCGCCTGCGCGGCATTTTTACCTTTCACTTCACTGATTGGCAACCGTAGCTTAAGTGCTGAAGTTCTTGTATGTCTTGTAGTTGCTTTTACTTCCATATCCCTCGTGTCCTTATAATCATGTGAAGCAGATTACCGCCTGGCTTTCTTATCTCCGGCATGACCCCAAAATGTTCTTGTAGGTGAAAATTCACCAAGCTTATGACCGACCATATTTTCAGAAACAAAAACAGGAATGAATTTTCTTCCGTTGTGGACGGCAAAGGTAATACCTACCATTTCAGGGAAAATGGTTGATCTTCTAGACCAGGTTTTAATAACTTTATTGTTTTTAACCTTGTTCGCCTCAAGCACTTTTTTCAAAAGCTCAGCTGCGATATAGGGTCCTTTTTTTAATGATCTTGGCATAATTATTCACCTATTACTTTCTCTTAGCCCTTCTTTTAACAATATACCGATCCGTTCTGGTATTATTCCTGGTCCGCTTACCTTTTGTGGGAACACCCCAGGGAGTACAGGGCTGCCGACCACCGGATGAACGGCCTTCGCCACCACCCATTGGATGATCCACCGGGTTCATGGCAACACCCCTGACAGAGGGACGGCGTCCCATCCACCGGGAACGACCTGCCTTACCGATACTCACATCTCCGTGTTTTTCATTGCCGACTCTGCCAATAGTTGCCTTGCACTTCACATGAATCAAGCGAACTTCACCAGAAGGCAGCAACACCTGAGCGTAGGTACCTTCCTTGGCCATAAGCCTTGCGTATCCGCCGGCACTTCTGACAATCTGGCCGCCTTTGTTTTCCTTAAGTTCGATATTGTGAATCCTGGTGCCCGTGGGGATATTTTCAAGGGGCATACAATTGCCGGGCTTGATATCCGCTTCGGGTCCGGTTTCCAGAACATCACCCACCTTAACTTCCAGGGGGGCCAAAATGTATCTTTTTTCACCATCAGCATAGACCAGAAGAGCGATTCTTGCGCTTCTATTGGGGTCATATTCAATGGCAGACACCTTGGCAGGAATTCCATCCTTGTCCCGTTTAAAATCGATAATACGATATTTCTTTTTTGCCCCGCCACCCCTATGCTTGCTGGTTATTCTGCCGTAGCAATTTCGACCAGCCCGCTTATTTATGCTTTTTGTAAGACGTCTTTCAGGTTTTGTCTTAGTAATTTCTTCAAAAGAAAGGTATTCCTGAGCACGCCTACCGGGAGATGTCGGTTTTGTTTTGATTATTGTTGACATATATATACCTCTTTAAACACCTTCAAAAAAATCAATTCGTTG
>PIVS01000813.1 GCA_003353855.1 Desulfobacteraceae bacterium | reverse complement strand
GATCATGATCCCGGTTTCTTTTTAGAGGGGATGGACCTGTTAACCGCCGGGAATTATGCCCAGGCCGAAAGCCGGTTCCGGCAGGTCATAAAGCTTAACCCCGAACATGCGGCTGCCATGCACATGCTGGGGGCAGCTTTTTTCCACCAGGGTTTTATTTCACCGGCCCAAAAATGCATGGAACAATCCATCCGGCTCCATCCAGGAAATCCCACCTGGTATGATAATATAGCTGTTCTTCTGGATCATGCAGGCCAGCCGGAAGCAGCAGAAAGACACCGTCGCCAGGGCAAAAAAATTGCCAAACAAACCAATTATATTCCACAAACCCCTATAGATTGAAAAATTGTATTTTGTAACCATTGAATCACACCTGATCTAACCAAGGCTTTATTTATCTTGATTTATCCAGGTTTTATTCTGTTGGTCCCTGTATCCATTGTGGCATGCCGGGGTATCAATTGCATTCAGAAACCTCTTTTCAATGCAGTTTTATTTTCCAAATGATTTCTGAATTAAACACTTCAAAGATAGGAGGGATTCACACATGACCGATCCGTTTATTGGTGAAGTAAAAATGGTGGCGTTTAACTTTCCACCCGAAAACTGGGCATTCTGCAACGGGCAAGAGATACAGATCAATCAGAACCCAAGCCTTTATTCCATATTGGGCACCTTTTACGGGGGCAACGGCACAACCCATTTTAAGCTACCGGATTTACGGGGACGTACCCCCTTAGGATTCGGCACCTCCCTGTATTTTGGGACCCCCTATGCCCTTGGGAATAAATCAGGATTGCCAAGTGTTGTCATGGCTGCTTCACAACTGCCCGGCCACACTCACCCGGTAACAGCCAAATGCGATGCATCCCAAACTGAGGATCCACCAACCCCCTACGCAGACCAGAAAACGGCGGAAGGGCATATGCCTGCCTCAATGCCCCTAGCCACAGCCGCTCCCTTTTCAAGCGACACCTCAACCCTGACAGAGCTTGCACCCGCTGCTGTGGGAAACACCGGGAGCGGTGGAGCCCATAATAATACCCAACCCAGTCTGGCTGTCCATTTCTGTATTTCCCTGCAGGGTCTTTATCCCTCGCGCAACTAAGGATCGGCTCCAAATCAAGTTACTTTGTAACGATTCCTAATTAACCAAACCATAACCACGGGAGAAAAAATATGTCTGAAGGATTTGTTGGAGAAATTCGTATGTTCGGGGGGAATTTTGCCCCCCGTTGCTGGGCACTTTGCAAAGGGCAGCTTGTCCCTACTGCAAATAATGATGCCCTGTTTACATTGCTTGGTACTATTTACGGAGGAGACGGAGTAAACACTTTTGGTTTACCTGATTTTCGGGGCCGCATTCCGGTTCATTCAGGCAACTCCACCGGCCCCGGTCTGCCGCATTGGAATCTGGGGCAAATATACGGGGCTGAAACCTCTTTCATAGACACAAATAAAATGCCTCCCCATACCCATACCCTGAGTGTTTCAGACACCCAGGGCACCAGCGGTACGCCCTATAACAACCAGTATGGAAAAACCACGGGTACGGATACCTGGTTCTACAAAGAATATGATTCTGCCCAGACAGGACAATTGAATTCTGACACCATGGGCGCAACCGGAGGCAGTCAGGCCCATACAAACATGATGCCCAGCATGGGAT
>PIVS01000812.1 GCA_003353855.1 Desulfobacteraceae bacterium | reverse complement strand
GCCTTTGCAAGGATAATGGCCGCCGTAATCACGCCCTGTCCGCCTGAGCCTGAAAAAACAAGTCTTGAACGTTCCATTATGCGTTTCCTTTCATTGCGGTCTCTATTATTCGGTCATATTCCTCACAATATTCCGGCTTGTCCGTGTCCTCAACAAAGATACCCCGCTGGATCAGGTTAGGATTTTTTTCAAGCTTCTTGGACCCGATTTTAACGGTATTGGTTTTAAAGCCTTCCATCATCTGGACCGCATCCCCTTCTTTGTTTTTTCTGCCGTAATAGGTGGGGCATTGGGAAAGAATCTCGACAACTGAAAAGCCCTTGTGCATGATGGCTTTTTTAAGAATATTCTTGGCTTCAGTCGCATGGAATACTGTGGATCTGCCCACAAAAGAGGCCCCGGCACTTTTAGCCAGTTCAACAATATCAAAATTGTTGTCAATGGTGGAATAGGGGGCGGTGGTTGCTTTTTTGCCAGGGCCTGAAAGGGGTGAAAATTGTCCGCCGGTCATGCCGTATATCCTGTTGTTCATGACAATGGCCGTGATATCAATGTTTCTTCTGGCCGCATGGATAAAATGGTTCCCGCCAATTGCAAGGGCATCCCCGTCTCCCATGGGCACGATTGCCTTGAGATGGGGGCGGGAAAGCTTGACCCCCGTGGCAAAGGTAAGCGCCCTGCCATGGATGGTATGGAGGGAATGAAAATCAACATACCCGGATATCCTGGAGGAACACCCGATCCCTGACGTCATGACAATTTCATTTTTATCCAGTCCCAGTTCGTGGATTCCCCTGAGCAAAGAGCTCAGGACAATTCCATGGCCGCAGCCCGGACACCAGATATGGGGAAAAAACCGAGCTCTTACATAATCATTAAAATCAAATGGTGTATCGTTCATCTTATACCCCCTTGCCTTGAATCATTCTCAGAACAGTTTTGATGTCCGTGGGTGATATCAATTGGCCGTCAATCCTGTTTGCCAGGAATACATTGTTGGGATTGTCCACTGCATTTTTTACCTGGGTGACCACCTGGCCCATATTCATTTCAACCACTATGACAGCCTTGGCATTGGCACATTTTTCCCGGACAATATCCGTGGGGAACGGCCAGAGGGTCTGGAGTTCAAGAACCCCTATTTTAACACCCCTTGCCCGTTTGTTCTTGGCAAGGTGAATGGAAGAGCGTGCAGAAGATCCAAAGGAAACAAGGACATATTCCGCATCATCCAGCCAATGCTCTTTGTACATGGCAATGTCATTGACGGAGTTTTCGATTTTGTCTACCAAATGGTGTAAAAGTCCATTGACCACAGCCGGGTCGTTGTTGGGAAATCCCCACATGTCATGGAAAAGTCCGGTGACATTGTACCGGTGTTGGGCGCCAAAATCAGACATGGGCAGCCGGCCGTCCTCCCTGGGCAGATAGGGGTGATAATCAACACCCTTGCGGACGGATGTTCTTAAACGATCCACTACGGGAAGTTTTCCTTGTTCCGGAATGATCAGTTTTTCGCGCATGTGGCCGATGGCTTCATCCAGAAGGATAATAACCGGGGTCCTATAGGTCTCCGCCAGGTTGAAGGCCTCAACCGTTATTTTAAACACATCCTGGTGATTGGATGCGGTGAGTGCGATGATGGCATGGTCCCCATGGGTTCCCCATC
>PIVS01000811.1 GCA_003353855.1 Desulfobacteraceae bacterium | reverse complement strand
ATGTTTATCACAGATATTAAAAGGGTAATTGATCAAGTCAGCCGTGAAAAGGGTATTGATTCTGAAATACTCATAACCACAATTAAAGAGGCCATTGTTTCTGCAGCAAGAAAGAAAATTGGGCCCCGGGCGGATATTGAGGTCCACTATGATGAAAAGAGCGGCGATGTTGAAGTGTTCCATTTTAAAGAGGTTGTTGAGGAAGTAGAGTATGAAGACAGCGAACTGACTCTGGAAGAAGGGTATGGGTATGATCCGGAATGTGAAATCGGTGACAGCCTCGGGATCCGGATTGATACCGAGGACTTCGGCCGGATAGCGGCCCAGTCAGCCAAGCAGGTCATTATTCAGAAAATGCGGGAAGCTGAAAGAAATGCTGTATATGAAAATTTTATCCATAAACAGGGTAAAATTATTAACGGAATTGTCCAGCGGTTTGACCGGGGCAATCTTGTGGTCAATCTGGGTCAGGCTGAAGCAATTTTAAGACCCAGAGATCAGATGCCCAAGGAAAATTATAAACGCGGGGATCGAATCCGTGCCTATGTGCAGGATGTGCTTGAAGAGTCAAAGGGCGCCCAGATTATTCTTTCCAGAACCCATCCGGAATTTTTAACGGAATTATTTAAAACCGAAGTTCCTGAGGTGTCCGAGGGGATAGTTTCCATCCGGGCATCAGCCAGGGTGCCTGGTCTCAGAGCAAAGATAGCTGTTTCTTCAATTGATTCGGATGTGGATCCTGTGGGTGCTTGTGTGGGAATGAAAGGTAATAGAGTTCAGAGCATTGTTCAGGAGCTCAGGGGCGAGAAGATCGATATTGTGCAATGGAGTCCTGATATTGCCAGGTTTGTATGTAATGCGCTCTCTCCGGCTGAGATTGCCAGGGTGATTATTGATGAAGACAATAAGTCCATGGAAGTGATAGTTAACGACGAATATCTTTCCATTGCCATAGGCAAGGGAGGGCAAAATGTTTCTTTGGCTTGTGAAATTACCGGGTGGCATCTTGAAGTGACCAGTGAAGAAGAGTATAGCCGTGAGGTCAAACAAGGGTATGACAGTCTTATGAAATTAAGTAATGTGGGCCTGGCCATGGCCGAAACTTTGTTCAAGGCAGGATATGCATCGGTCTTGGATGTTTCTGAAACGCCTGTGGATGATCTTTGCTCTGTCATGGATATCCCTGTCGAGGATGCCCTGGCAACCATTGAAGAGGCAAAGCAGATACTCGAACAGGAACGTCTGGCAGTAGAACAGGAACGGATGGTCAAAGAACAAAATCGTCTGGCAGCTGAGCAGGAGCGCCTGGCAGAAGAACAGGCAGCCGGTGCTGAAGATCTTGTGGATATAGAAGTTGCAATGGATGATGAGGCAGAGGGTACTGAAGGCGAGATAGGCGAGTAGGTTTTATACGCAGCTGGCAGCAGGCAAGAGAAAAGAATATTAAAAGAGGATTACTGGGGGCAACGAATGGTGAAGGTCAGGGTATATGAGTTAGCTAAAGATCTGAACATGACAAACAGAGCGCTTCTTAATAAAATGAAGGAATTGAAAATCGAAGTTAAAAGCCATATGAGTTCTCTGGAAAATAGTACGGTCACTGCGATTAAGAAAAGCCTGTTTGGTAAAAAGAAACAGAAAAATGATGTGAAGGTAAAACCCTCTGTCAT
>PIVS01000012.1 GCA_003353855.1 Desulfobacteraceae bacterium | reverse complement strand
TATTCCAGGGCATTTTCTATCTCGTCGCTGTGCAGGGCCTTCATGATGAAATTGGGCATCAAATCATTGGGACATATATTTTCACAATAACTGCAATTGATACAGGCCCTTTCTTCTCCATGGATGGTGCAGTCCACCTGTTTGGGGCTGTTGGAAAGACAGGATAAAAAGGTTGAAGAAACGCTTGTTTTGTCAGTCCCCGGCCGAATAAACCCGAATAATTCTTCTTCCACATTGTTATCAATGATATTCAGGGTGTTTTCAAAGAAGCCCAAATGGCTGTCCGGATCGGTAATCCTGCCGTTGAACTGGCCCGTGGTGATAAGTCCTGGGTGAAAACTGCCGATCAAAGTTTTAATGGGGGCACCCTGCCGGATAAGGATATGGGGTTTTTTATCCCCTTTTTTTGTAACGGTCACAATTTTTTTTGTTGGGTAGCGGCCCGAGAGCAAAAATTTTCCCATCATGACCAAATGGTCTGCACTGATACTCCAGGCAGAGTTCTCTTCAAAAGATTTTTTCAGGTGGAAGAGCACCACGCCGGGATCCCAGGCCGGGTAAGTATCCGTGACCCAGTGGGTGATATGGGCTTTAACAGGCGATAACCCTTCAAGACTGCTTTGTCTTGCTGTCACAATAATTCGATTGGAAAAATATTTCAGCAGCTCCAGGCCGAATTCAAAGGCTGTTTTTTCTTTTCCAATGAGTATTCCCGGAAGGGGGGAAAAAATATCATTGCCGTTCAGGGAAACAATGATCATGGCCGGGGTATGACTGCTGTCCGCCGTATCCTTGGCCGGAAACTGGCGCAAAGACTGCCAGAGCCCTCCTTGTTTAAGCCGGAGGATAAGCTCTTGTTTGGAAAGGTTGTTAAGATGGGATCTTGAGATGGGATCAAATTGGATAAATTCGTCTGATCTGTCCAGGTCAATCACCACTTCCTGCAATCGCCTGCGTTTTCCAAACCGGATTTTTTTAACCCTTCCTGTGCCAGGGGATACGTATTGAATGGAGGGGTCCCGTTTGTCACAGAACAGGGGTGTACCGGTTTTTACATGGTCATTTTCTTTTACCAGCAGTTTTGGGCGAATATAGGGAATATCCATGGCAGACAGTCCGATGGTATCGGGGGGAGGTACTGTTATGAGGCTGGTGTCCGGCATCCCGGCAAGTATAGGCTTAAATCCCTTGGAAATCTTGATTTTTTCCATCAATTAAATTCCATATAATAAATTAGTGTTTAAACTAAAAGCGAATAGCAGTTGTTTCCTCGAATCATACTTTTATGTATCATAAATATGGGAGCGATTCAATTTATTGGTTGTGCAGAAAGTTAAATATTTAAATAATCAATGGATCTGGTTTTTTTTTCAAAGACCATCCAGGCTTTTGCTATTATTCCCGGCGGCATCGGTTTTCCGGCAGCTGTCCAGTTTTTGTTTCCCATCCTGGAAATGAATAGCTGGGATACTGCCCAGACAGATCAGAAAACTCAAAAAGAGTTTACAGCCCTTCTAGGGGCTGACAAAAATCGCATTATTGTGATATACTGCGGCTTTGTTAAGTGTACCAGAAGCCACAATGGGGCATTCCGGGCCAAAAAAAATGTGTATCGGTTTCCCGGCGGTATCTATGCTTGGAAAGGAATGGGCTATCCAAATTGAGTCTGAAAAATAAAAGAGTCGTACTTGTTTTTTTAAGGGCTCCTGAAAAGGGGCGGGTAAAGACCCGTCTTGCCCGGGAGATAGGGGATGAAAAAACCCTGGCTCTGTATAAAAAACTTGTTCAAAAGACCCTGGCGGCCGTTGAGAAATCAGGCATGGATTACAGGATCTGTTTTTTTCCGGCCGACAAAAAGGCAATGGTTCAAGACTGGCTGGGGCCGGATCATCTTTATATGCCCCAGCAAGGAGATGATCTGGGACAGCGAATGGGCAATGCCCTGTCCCGGGTCTTTGGCCGGGGAGCCCAAAAAGCCCTATTGGTTGGCACTGATATTCCGGATATCAGTGCCAACAAGTTTTTGCTGGCCCAAAACCTTCTCAGGCAAAATGATGCGGTCATCGGCCCAAGTTTTGACGGGGGATATTGGCTCATCGGGTTTCGCAGGGACGGGTTTGACCCCGGGCTTTTCCGCCAGGTTGAATGGGGAACCGATTCTGTGTTTTCCAGCACAATTGAAAAATGTAAATTGGCCGGCCTGTCCACAGGTATTCTGCCAACCCTCCGGGATATTGATACCCTGGAAGACCTTCAGTCTTTTAATGATCTTTATGTTTGATTCTAAACCCTGGCTAGTTATTTTTCCAGGGGGATTCAATAATGTTTTGTCAGTACATTGGGGGGGATCCCAAGGAGATACAGGGATATGAGTACCCAGTTTTTGACCGTGGTGTATAAAATTCCCTGATCCTTCCATCGCCTGGCTGATGTGGTAATGGTGTGGGACAAAAATATGGGGGTGATGGAAACGCTTTTTACCTTTGACATGATGCCCACATCTTCCATGATGGGGATGTCTGGAAATCCATTGATCTTTTCAAATAACTGCCGTGACATGAAAATTCCCTGATCGCCATAGGGGATTTTTGTGAACCGTGAACGGAGGGAGGCGATTTTTTCAATCATCCGGAAAACTTTTTTTTCAGAATTGATGTGAAGATCAAAGGCACCGCAAAAAAGAGGATCAACATGGTCCTGCCATGCGGCAATCATAAGATCCATCC
This sequence comes from Desulfobacteraceae bacterium, assembly GCA_003353855.1. Taxonomy (GTDB): domain Bacteria; phylum Desulfobacterota; class Desulfobacteria; order Desulfobacterales; family Desulfobacteraceae; genus NBML01. Next base: position 27,092 of record PIVS01000012.1, on the reverse strand, counting down.
CCTTTTGATCCATCCGGGTATCGGCATGGAGAAAAAAAAACAATTCTCCAAGAGCCGCTTTGGCCCCAGCATTCAACTGACTGCCACGGCCCAGGGGGGAGGGTATCAGTTTAACCGGGTGCCTGCAGGAGATGGTTTTGTCCTTTTTCAGAAGGGACAGGGTTGAGCGGGTGGATTCTCCGTCGGATACAATAATTTCAAAGGGAACACAAATTTTCAGATCCAAAATACTGTGAATGGTCCCCGATATAAAGGCCGCTTCCCTGTAGACCGGAATGATGATTGACAATTTTTTTTTCATGGGAAATCCCTATCATAAAACATGGGAAATAAATAGCAATTTCAAGGGTGATCTATGGTATGAATCTATAACAATCCCATAAAATTAGTCTCCCCTGGTTGATATGCTGTCTGCCTGATTCACATCTGCTATATCCTTGGCTGACCGGCAGTCTGTACCGGCAGGGAATCTGTATCATGTTTCAGTATTTTGTGTTATATTTTCCAGGCTTTACGGGCAATGTGGCCCAATTTTGGGGAAAAATGATTTGTATGGAAACCAAGGGGTTGTTTTAAGATATGCGCAAATTGGCTTTTGGATACTCAACCAGATGCAATATCCGGTGTGAGCACTGCGTGGCTGCTGAAGATATTCCTGATAACAAGAAAATGGATCATACCAGGGCAGAAAAAATCATTGTTGAAATGGCCCGGGCAGGTGTCGGCGGAATAAGCTTTTCAGCCGGCGAACCTTTTTTGTATCTCAATGAAATTGCAGGGCTGGTGAAATTGTGCAGCCAAATGGGAATATATACGAGAATTGTTACCAATAGTTTTTGGGCAAAGACAGCAGAGGCTTCCCATGGACTTGTTTCTAAATTGAAAGAAAACGGGCTTTGCCAGTTAAGATTGAGTTACTCCAGATGGCACCAGAAGCATGTAAACCAAGAAAATGTGTTGAATGCGGCGGTAAGCTGCCAAAAGATCGGGTTAGATTATTTTGTTTCATTTGTTACCGATTTTTCCCTGGAGGATGATCCTTATGAGCAGTTTTTGCGGGATCACGGCCTCCTGTTTTTCCCGGAGCCCGTTATTTATGCAGGTCGTGCAGCATCTTTCAAACCCAGGCGTATTCTGACCGATTACCAGGCAAACTGCTGCGACATGAATCCCTATCTTACTCCGGATCTTGATATGTATGCCTGCTGCGATGCCGGGAACCATTTTCCGGAAACAGATTTTTTTTTCCTCGGGAATCTGAACGACCGTACAATGGAACAGCTTTTTATTATAACTGAAACTCACCAATTATACAGCCTGATCAGAACCATGGGGATAACTAATATTGCATCCTTTACCGGTATGAAGTCCCGGGAGATCATAACCTATGGTAAATGCCAGCTGTGCCGGAAACTGTTTAACTCCCCTGAAAGTCTGGCAAAACTTAGGAATGAAGTTTCCCGTCTGGCAGCCTGGAGCCGATAGATCGGAATCGGGCCCGGGAGTCCATATTTTTTAACCCTTGATTTTTAGCGGCAGGTTTAATAAAAATGCAATTTATAGTTTGACACTTAAGCTGATAAAGGAATTGGTGATTAAAATGAATCAGACCGGTTTGGAAAAAATAGCTACCCGGGACTTTTTGGACAGCCTTTTGCCCCCGGAAAAAAGCGATCAGTTTTTTGAGGCCTTATTTGGTGATGCGTCAGAGGGTGCCTATGATATACAGCTGGAGTGCCTCTCTGTTGCATCGGACAGGATTGTGCTTGCTTTTAATTTGATCCAGCGGCCGGGCAAATGCCTGGTATGCAACTTGACCTATGGGCTTCCCACTGTTTTTCAGCGTCACCCCCTGATTGATATCAAAGGCATGGTCAGTAAAATTGAAGAATCCGGGATTGAAATATCAAGCTGGCGTCTGGGAGAGACCGAAGAAAACAGCTCCTCTCTCCACGTGATTCCGCTGCATCTTTATTTGTCCTAGTACTTTCCTTTAAAAGGAAACCAAAAGGCTGGATTGAATTTCAATCCAGCCTTTTGATATTTTTGTCCTTCCCGTTATGCGTTGGGAAGCTTGGGAAAGGATTTATTCAATGTTTTATTCCATTCGTCCACTTTGGGTTTTACTTTTTTTAAAAGTGCGCCGATATTTCCCTGAATGGTAATACTTTCGATGACGTCTCCCTGGGCAATGCTGTCCACAATTTTCTGGTCCTCATCTGTTTCAACTGCACCAAAAACCGTGTGCATACCGTCAAGGTGAGGGGTGGGACCATGGGTGATGAAAAACTGGCTGCCGTTTGTGCCGGGTCCGGCATTGGCCATGGAAAGAATACCGGCTTTTTCATGTTTCAGGTCTTTTTTGAATTCATCTTCAAATTCATATCCTGGACCACCCATGCCTGTTCCATAGGGGCACCCGCCCTGGATCATGAAGTCTGGAATGACACGGTGGAATTTAAGCCCATTATAATATTCCCTTTTGGCAAGGTTTACAAAATTTCCACAGGTAAAAGGGGTTTGATCTGCAAATAGTTTGATGCGGATCGTTCCTTTGCTCGTTTCCATTACAGCTGTTAAGTCTGCCATATTTATCTCCTTAAATTAAAAAAAAATCACACCAAACATTAAGGGTTTCTTTTTAATTGTCAAACAAAAAAATGGGCAATTATCGGAGAATCCCATGCCTGTTCAATGCTTTGATCAGGAGCCATTGGCAAATAAATTTACCACAAAGGTCAGCAGTTTATCATTTTTGATGGGCTTTTTGAATGAATAGATGGCACCGAATTTTCTGGCCAGTTTTAAATACAGGTCCGGCTGGATAATGCCGCCCCCGGAAATAGCGATTATCTTTATGGCCGGGTCAAGGCATTTTAGTTCCTGGATGGTTTCAATGCCGTCTTTCCCGGGCATGAGCAAATCCACGATTACAAGGTCCACGGGATTGTTTTTAAATGTTTGGATACCCACATTACCATCACTCGCAGTAAGAACATGGTAGCCTTGTCTCTCAAATAATTGCCTGAGTAAAGCTAAGATGGTTTTTTCGTCGTCAATTACCAGAATTTGCCGGGGCATGGGATCTCCTTATCATGTCTGAATGCTGATTTCATCTCTTTCACTAAGCTTGAAGGTATTAAGATTTACCACGGCAAGAGATCCTGAATCCTTCCTGATTTTTACAAAGGAATCAAAATTTTTTAGAAAAATATCGGTGATATCCGGGTCAAAGTGAGCCCCTTTTTCTCTTCTGATTATGTCATAAACCATTTCAGGGGGATAGGGATCTTTATAGGGCCTTTTGGAGATCAATGCGTCAAAGGTGTCTGCAATGGCCACAACCCTTCCTGAAAGAGGGATTTTTTCTCCGGAAAGCCCGTTGAGATATCCCTTTCCATTAAATTTTTCATGGTGGTTCAGTGCAATTTCCATGGCCATTTGAAGTATCTTGGATTTTGATTTGGACAGAAGTTCGGCACCGATGATGGTGTGGCGCTTCACGGCGTTGAATTCTTCTTGGCTGAGCTTCCCGGGTTTCAACAGGATTTTATCCGGAAGCCCTATTTTCCCGACATCATGCATGGGGGCGGCATAGCCGATGGTTTCAATAAAGTGATCGGATTGGTTGAGTTGTCTGCTGATCAGGGAGGAATATTCCCCGATCCGGACTATATGGTCCCCTGTGTCTTCATCCTTGAATTCCGAGGCCATGACCAGGCGGTGTATGGAATCCAAATAGGCCTGCTTGAGTTCTTCATGGGAGTTTTTGGCTTCTTCCTTAAGGCGGCGCTCCCGCAATACCCGCCGGATTCTCAATATGATTTCCTGGATTGAAAAGGGTTTTTCAACAAAATCGCTGGCTCCGATTTTGATGATTTCATCATAGTGATACCCCCTTGCCTGGCCCGTCATAACAATGACATCTGAAGAAAAATGGGTGAGAATCTGTGTGGCAAGTTCAATTCCGTTCATTTCCGGCATATTGATATCGGTAATGACAACATCAAAGGATGTATGGGAAAGCAATGAAAGAGCGAATTTTCCGTCATGGGCAACTGTACAATTGTGACCGGCAACCTTCATCGCACTTTGAAACATGCTTAAGATGGCGGGATCATCATCCACAATCAGAATATGTGCCTTGCCAGGCGAATGGTTTTTGTAGTTTTTTCGCATGGAGCCCCTGTTTATTTTTCAGCGCCTTTTAAAGATATTATTGAGACAATAGTTATGATAAAACCGCTGGAGCGTTTCTAAAAAATACACATTCCATCCCGGGTGTGTCAAGGAAAATATGTGATACTGCGGGCTTTGTATTCTGTCGGATGTCATGGGAGGTCTTGATATTGGGTACCGGGTGGCTTAAAGGGTTTTTCCAAAGGAACATTTGGGATAGCTGCAGATGGTACAGTCAAGACAAAGTCCGCCGTGGGCAAGTCTTGCCAGATCCCGGTTGTCAGGACGTTCTCCGGCCAGCAGCCTGGGAAAGATGATGTCAAACACCGTGGCCTCATGAAAGAGGCCGCAGGCCGGGATGCCGATGATGGGAACTCCTTGGCAATAGGCCAGCTGGAACATGGCCCCGGGCAGGGCGGCAGCAGAGTAATGGATTTGATCGGCCCCTGCATCCTGGATGGCGTGGCGGGTCACATCATCCGGATCCACAGACATGCCGCCGGTGGTGATAAGGATATCGGTCTCTTTGTCCAGGAATGATTTTATGGTTGAACTTATTTTTTGCCTGTTATCGGGGAGGATGATGGTTTCAGCCAGACAGGAGCCCAGAGCTTCCACCTTTTTCTTAACAATGGCCTCAAATTTATCTTCAATCAGACCGTCATAGACCTCGGATCCCGTGATAACCAGCCTGGCCCTCATCGGTTTAAAAGAGAGGACTTCAAATATGGGTGTATTGGATAGGGCAATGGCAAGGGCCTTATCCAGTATTTCCCGTTGGATCACCAGGGGAATGGCCCGGGTACCGGCTATTTTTTCTCCTTTTTTTACCGGGGTATTGGTATGGATGGCCGCACACATTACCTCGGGGATCATATTAAAATCGATGAGGGCTTCCACATTTATTTTAAGCAATCCGTCATGGGCAGCCCGAAGTTCGAGTTTGCCTTCCCTGGGTTTCTCCTGGAATTCAACGCCGGGGCCGGCCAGGGCCTGGACAAGTTCTGCCACGGCCTCATCCTCATGGATCTTTGTTTCGTCCAGGTCAAGGATATACAGATGCCGTTTGCCCAGGCGCATGAGATGGCAGATATCAGTTTTTTTGACCATATGGCCTTTTTGAAAGGAGACCCCCTTGAATTCATTGGGTCTGATTTCCGTGATGTCATGGGCCAGTGCCAGCCCCACCGCATCTTCTACCTTTACTTTTTTATAGGCTGTGTTTTCCCGGGTCATTTATCCTCCGCCGTTGCATTTTGTTTAATGGTTGTCTTCATATTCTTTTTCAATGATCAGGGCCGGTTTTAAAAGCATGGTGATGACAAACATACCAAGACCCACAACGCCCATGGTGATCATCAGTTCCACATTGCTCGGGGCATAATCGATGAGTTCGCCCATGGGTGAGGGAACCAGGCCCGGCACAATAAGTCCGATGCCTTTTTCAATCCAGATACCCACAATGATCATGATCAGGGCGGGAAAAAGAAATATCTGACGCTCCTTAAAGGGGTTAAAGGCCAGGATGAGGGTTCCCAGGATGTTGATGGAAATGGCGGTCCAGATCCATGGTACCAGGGAGGTGTGACCCTCCAGCCCGAAGAACAGGTAAATGGCCGACTGGCTGTGGTGGGTGGGGAAATAAAATTCCTTGAAAATTTCCGAAAAAAGCATGAGCAGGTTGATAACGGCTGCCACCACAATGATGATTCTCAACTTGTTGAAAATTTTGTTTTCAATCTTGTAATCCGTGGCAGAGTTGATCACATGGAGCACCAGGCTGATAATGGCAGGTCCGGCTGCAAAGGCCGATGCAAGGAACCGTGGGCCCATGAGGGGGTTGTTCCAGAAGGGTCTTGCCGGAAGTCCCTGGTAGAGAAAGGCGGTGACCATGTGGATGGCAACGGCCCAGCCAATGGAGATAAAGACAAATGGTTTGTAGTATTTTCCCTTCGGGACCCTGTTGTTATAATGGCAATATACAATATAGGCCGGGATCAGGGCGTTTAGGGCCAGATATCCGTTGAGTACCAGAATATCCCAGGCCAAAAGGGATGATGGAAAATTGAGCTGGCCTATCCCTGGGATGAGATGCCAAAACTGCAAAGGCCGTCCCAGGTCAACAAATACAAAGGTCATGCACATGACCAGCGCTCCAACCGCCACCACTTCACCTATTATGACCACCTTGTGGAGATCCTTGTCATTGAAAATGTAGGCTGGAAGTATGAGCATGACGGCTGCTGCCGCCACCCCCACCAGAAATGTGAAATTGGAGATATAAAATCCCCAGGACACAATATTGGACATGTTGGTGGCGGCAAGTCCTTGTTTAAGCTGGATGAAATATCCAAAGACCCCGGTGAGAATGAGGCACAGCGTAAAGCAAAGATAGAGCTGATATCCTAGGGAACCGGAGAAATTCCATGACAAGGTGTCCCTGATAAAGGTAATTATATTTTTTTGAGAATGGGCTTGGTTCATATTTCTCCTCAAGGTTTGATTCTTTAAATTTAATCCGTAAATGGAAGTTGGGTCACTTAATCTATGAAAAACCAAAATTTGGGATCGGTTCCCAGATCTTCCTTGAGCCTGTAGACCTTTTTATTTTTCAGGACAAACCGGATTTCAGAATCCGGGTCCAGAAGATTGCCAAACACCCTGGCTCCTGTGGGGCAGGCTTCGGCACAGGCTGTCAGTTTGCCCTTCCGGCTCCTCTGGATGCAGAAGGTGCATTTTTCCATCATACCCCTGACCCGCTGCCTATTACCCAGATAATGCTGTTCCCTTTTGACCTCTTCCTTTGGCACCCGGGGCTGGTTCCAGTTGAACCGTCGTCCCCAGTAAGGGCAGGCAGCCATGCAATACCGGCAGCCGATGCACCAGTCATAATCCACCACCACAATTCCGTCGGGCTCCTTCCAGGTTGCCTTGGTGGGGCAGGCTTTTACACAGGGCGGGTTTTCGCATTGGAAGCATTGAACCCCCATGTAGAAATGACCCTGTCTTGGCACCTCGTGGAAAAATTTGCCATCCCCCTGGTCCGGGGACATTTTTCCATGCTCCATTTCGAAAATCCGGATATACTGGGTATTGGATTCCCGGTCCAAATTGTTCTCCTTAACACAGGCTTTGACGCACTCCATATACCCCTCACACCGGGTCACGTTAAAGGCGTATCCGTAGAGGACATTTGACCGTGCCGGCCGGGTGGAAACTTTAATATGGGATCCATCCTTGATCAGGGCCAGTTTTTCCAGGCGCTTGACGGTATTGTTTTGTTCTTCCCGGGTCATGAGCCTGTAATGCTTTTTAAAATATTCCTGGAATTCCAGGGCAAAGGCTTCGGTACTGCCAAGAAGGCTTGTCGGCTTGCACCCGGCAATAGTTGCGGCAGATCCGGTAAGGGTTGCTGCTGCCGCCCCCTTCATGAATTTTCGTCGGGACAGGCTTTCAGGCAGGCTTCTATCCGGATGATTGGCCGGGCACTTGCCCAATGCTGCGTCCCTTGTGTTCTCTTTATTCTTTTTATTGGGATCCATATCAGTTTCCTGTCTGTTTCAACGGGGGAGAATAGGTTGCCGGATATCTTTTTTCAAAACGGGGAGAATGGGGATTATGGCAGGAGGTACAATTTTTTACCACCCGTTCCCCGGCCCAGTGGCTCACAGATTTGCCGTGGGCGCCTCCGATCCAGTCTTTCTTTTGCCTGAAATGGCATTCACCGCAAAGGGTGTAGACATGGTCCATGTCTATTTCTTTTTCCTTGCTGGTGTTGAGAAAATCCCGGTTCTCCGTGCTATGACAGGTATTACAATCAAGGGGGCCGGATTTGCCGCCGTGGACTATTATTGTGTCTGCATGGGAGATTTTGGCGGCATTTTTAATCATAACCTCTTTGTTGCCGTGGCAGGAGGTGCATTGAAAACGCTCAATCTTGTCCTTCCGGGTCTCGGTATAAAAATCTCCGCCCTGGTAGGGAATCAAGACTTTTACCGTGTTTGCCGGAATGGGGATAGGCGGCTCCATCAGGTTGTCATAGGGATCTTTTGCCTGCTTGATTTTTTCGTTCACCCCGGAGCTGCTTGAAAAGGCAAATACAGCAAATAGTAAAATAGTGAATACCAGCAGTATTTGTATAAGGTTCTTTTTAATGGATTTCATTTTTATACCCCCTCATTATTGTTCTGTTTTCGGGGTTTTTTGAAAAATACTTTTGGCCAGCTCCGGCACATGGCATTGCCTGCAGTTCCCCCGCATGGAATGTGCCACCTGGATGACGGCAACCGCGCCGGATCCCACATGGCAGGCGATGCAGTTTTCCCGCATCTGGATGTCATGGGCAATGGGGGGCGGGCTTCCGGCCAGGGCAGACCTGCCCATCCTCGGCGGCATGACACTTGCCCAGTCGGTTTCCTTGAACAATTTGTCCGTGACAGGTTTCACATGGCATTGCTGGCAATAGGTTTGCTGGGGATGGGGGGTGACAGGAGCGAACCTGTTCATGCTTGCTGTAAATCCCCCCTTGGCGTGGCAGGACAGGCATTCGTAAGGCTGACCCTTTTCATCCTCAAGAGGATGGACAATATAGGGAGGTGATCCCGGATACTGGCGCAGAGAATAATAGTAATTCAGAGTCCGGGAGGTGGAATGGCCTTCCATATAGGCCTTGGTAGTATCATCATGGGCGGCAAAGATTATTGCGCCGTTATGGTCAAAATCAAGGTTCTGTGTCTGGGAGCCCATTGTCTGAGAGCCCATCGTATGGGAGCCCGGTTTCTGGGAGCCCGTGGACAGGGCCGTAAAAATAATAAATGGTATGGCAATGACACAGATTCCTGCAAAAATAAAAAATAATTTTGCCGGTTTGGGTTTCTCCATCATGCTTTCTCCAGTCGTACAGCGCATTTCTTATAATCTGGCTGCTTTGATATGGGGCAGAAGGCATCCAGGGTGACATCGTTGATAAGATAATTTTCATCAAAGAAGGGAACAAAGACCTGTCCGCGTGGAGGATTGCCCCTCCCGTTGATACTGGCTTTCATTGCCATTTCCCCTCTTTTGGAAATAATTTTCACAAGAGTTCCGTTGACAACTCCCATCTGCCTGGCATCTTCTGGATTGATTTCAACATAGGATTCCGGGACTGCCTTGTGGAGGATGGGGATTCGCCGGGTCATGGAGCCCGTATGCCAATGTTCCAGAACCCGTCCCGTATTGAGCCAGAAGGGATAGTCTTTGTCCGGGGATTCTGCTGCAGGTTCGTAGGGACGCAGCCAGATCCATGCCCTGTGATCGGATTTTCCATAAAAATCAAAGGAATCCCCCTCACAGGCCGGGTCATACTTGCCATTGTACCGCCATCTTGTCTCCTTGCCGTTCACATAGGGCCATTGAATCCCTGATCTTTGTGTAAGCTCTTTATAGGGTGCCATTCGATGTTTGGGGTTGTCATGGAAGCGGGTGTATTCGTTCCAGATATCTTCGATATAGGTTTCCTGGCTCCAGGGGAATTGTTTTTCAAACCCCAGGCGCCTTGCCACCTGGATGAGCTGCCAGGTATTGCACATGGCCTCTCCCGGTTTGGGCACCAATTGGGCATTGTGCTGGGTCCTTCGTTCAGAATTGCCGAAAAAGCCTTCCCGCTCCACCCAGAGAGCCGAAGGAAGTATGACATCAGCCACATCCGAGGTGGGGGTGGGGTAGATTTCCGACACCACAATGAACCTGCCCTCCTTTTTGGCTCCCTCTCTATACCGTTTTAAATTGGGCATGGTAACCATGGGGTTGGTGACCTGGATCCACATGAAATTAATATCCCCCCGGTCCAAAGCCCTGAACATTTCCACGGTATGGTAGGTGGGTTTGGGATCGATATTTTCAACTGGAACATCCCAGATCCTAGCGGCCATTTCCCGATCCTTTTTCTTCATCACCACGCCGTGGGGCAGCTTGTGGGTCAGGGTTCCCACCTCCCGCACAGTGCCGCAGGCAGAGGGCTGGCCTGTAAGGGAAAAAGGAGAGTTCCCCGGGCTTGAAATTTTACCGGTGAGCAGATGGATATTATAGACCAGATTGTTCATCCAGGTACCCCTGGTGTGCTGGTTCATCCCCATGGTCCAGAATGAGGTGACTTTTTTGTCCGGGTCGCCGAAGAGGGAGGCAAGATACTTGATATCCTCCGCCGGAACACCGGATATTTTTTCCACCTTTTCCGGGGTATAGTCTGCAAGAAAGGATTTGTAGGCATCAAAATCAACGGTTTCGGCTTTGTCTTTGAATTTGAAATGGTCCTGGGTGCCGTATCCGATATTGGTTTTGCCTGAATGGAAGGAAACATGTTTTTTAACAAATTCCCAGTTCACCCACTCATTTTTGATGATTTCATGGCAGATGCCGTTGGCAACGGCCAGGTCGGTCTGGGGCCTAAACAAAATGGACTTGTCCGCGGCCTGGCTGGACCGTGTCCACCGGGTGGTCAGATCAATGATTTGTACATTGGCTTTTGATTTTCTATTGGCCAGCATCCGGGAAAAGAGCACCGGGTGCATTTCTGCCATGTTATTGCCCCAGGTGACAAAAACATCGGCATTGTCAATGTCCTCGTAGCATCCCATGGGTTCATCCAGGCCAAAGCTGGTCAGGCAGCCGGTGACGGCAGAGGCCATGCAGAGCCTGGCATTGGCTTCCACATTGTTGGTGCCGATGCAGCCCTTGAAAAGTTTGGAGGCGGCATACCCGTCGGGAATGGACCATTGCCCGGACCCGTAAATGGACACGGAATCCTTGCCTGTCTTCTGGATGGATTCACCCATTTTTTTGGCCACAAGATCCAGGGCTTCGGTTATGGGGGTTGCTGTTAATTTTCCGTTTTTCCGGACATAGGCTGTTTTGAACCGGTCATGGCCATAAAGGACCTGTACGGAATGGTATCCTTTTACACAGCAAAGCCCCTTGTTAACAGAACAATTGGGATCTCCTTTGACCGCCACGGCTTTTTCTCCGGAAACACCGACAAGCAGGCTGCACCCGGTGCCGCAGAACCGGCAGGGTGTTTTGTTCCATACAATTGATCCGGAAGGCATGTCGTTTTTTTTCCAATCGGAAAAAGAAATGCCGGGAAAAACGGCAGTTGCAGCTATTGCTGCACTGTTTAAGGCCATGGCCTTGATAAATGATCTTCTGCTCGTCGTCATGTACCAAACTCCTTTTTTTAGAGGGGATCTATATATAAAAAATTGGGTATATTGGGTATATAAGGATAGTTAAGATAAATTTAAGTATGTCCAAACGTCATGGAAAGGGATTGCAGAGAATCCAATTCTTTTAATTTGTCCTGGAGGGCCTTATTGGTCTCCTCGTCGGGGGTGTCTGTTATCAGGATCAGCACCTTTTCATTTTCAGCCACTTTTATTTCACAAAATTTTTCAAGGGTAAGATCATCAATCAATTGCTGCTTCTTGTCTTTTTCAGGATAGACCAGATAACTGAAAATCGGCATTGACACTCCTTTATCTAACAATAGCTAAGGTAAAAATACTGGCATTCCGAATCCTTGAGAACCTTTTTGGGAAATCATTTTCGGGCGGCATACCACAACATAGTAGCTGACCTAAAACCACATGGCCTGGATGCTGTCAATTGAATTTTTGGAGGGTTTTCTAACTTGCTGAAATGATAAGACAATAAATTGTGTAAATATTGTAACAATTTTAGGGGATTTTGTTACAAGTTATTCCCCAAATAATGGGAAATAGAATATTCAAGTGAAGCCTTTTTTAAAGAAAAATTTTCTTTTTCTCTGTATAATAGGCAGTACCGGCACAGGCATGGCAGAGAATCCGTCCCTGTTGTCTCACCTCTTTTTGATCCCTCAGAACAATACCGCATTTGTCACAAGAGATTTTAAATGCAGAGGGCCCCGGCATATCCGCCGCATGGATATCAACACTCACCTCCTGCACCTCAAACAGCTGTGACAGGGGCATGATCTTATATGCCTCAAGTTGCCGGGTATGGAGATTTTCCCCGTGGGGGGCAAAGGCCTTGGCCGCTTCCCTTGAAGATTCCCTGGAGACAATCCTGAAGGCTTTTCGGGTGGAAAGGTTGACAAAGGTGGCCGCCATAATGCCGTAATCCTTGAATTTTAAGGAGCGTCTGCCAAGTTTTACGCCGGTGACATAGGAGATGGCATCTGTGGCGCACCTGTCAATCTCCACATAGACGATGAGTTTTTTTATCTGCTGGGTTCCCTTTGGGTTTGTAAGCCCGACAAGTTCCAGTCCCAGCAATGCCATGCGAACCCCGATGACCTGGCCCGGGCACAAATGGCCGTGTTCCCTTGCCGATCCGGCCAACAGGGTTTCAAAATTTTCCATTTGTTTATTGACCGCCCTTTTCCAAAACTTCATCCACCCAGTGCATGGCTGCAATCATGTTGGGGAACCCGGTGGTGGAAAGCGCCAGCAGTACAACATGATTGATTTCTTCTTTTGTGGCACCGGTGTCCAGGGCTTTTCTGGTATGGGACATGACAGCTCCCCTGGAATTGGACCCCACGGCAATCCCCAGTTTAACAAGGTTTTGAATTTTCTCATCCAGGGGGCCTGATTCCCTTACCAGGGTCCCCATTTCCTTGTAGGCCTTAAAAATTTCAGGATAGGCAGTTGAAAAATTGGTATACTTTTTTGGAAGATACATGACACCCCCTTTATAATTGAGTTATAGTCCAGTGGTGGTCCGGTCCATGGATAATTGATATCCCCCCGGCCCAAGCCGGGTCCAAAACCGGATATTTAATGGAAATTAAGGATATCTTATTCTCCAATAAAATAAAACCTCAAAATCACTTCAAAATAAATTGGAGGGTATATATGATTTTGAATGAACCACAAGGTGTGGGGAACGGGAGTTAACCGGATACCCCAGTTTTTCTATCACTATCTTAATTTTTTTCTAAAACTATTTGTAAAAAACATCAAACCTTACTGAGAATGACTCTGGCTAAAATTAATACCTGCCGTCATTTGGGTTAATTTAAGTAGGAAACCGCTTTAAATTTGCAAGTTTTTCAGTGTATTTTTCAATTCTTTTGTTCAGCGTTTGAACCTTATTGTTGTATTCTTCAAGTTTTTCCGGTGTAGCGGCGGTTTTTTTTAATGATTTGAGTTCATCGCTTTCCAGGTTTAAGGCATTCTGCTCATTGATCAGCCATTTTTTTTGCTTCTCCAGCCTATTCTCTTTGGAGTCAGGCGCTGGAGCTGTTTTTTCAACCTTTTTGTCTTTAGGGTGCGATTCTGTGGCTGATTCGAAGGTTTTAACTCCCGGTCGCTGGTCTTCAGGCACCTGGGACAGATCATCGGTAAAAATTATGACGCCATTCTGGTCTTTAAATGTATAAAATTTTGCACCGGCGGGCATGGCAATCAAGATGACCATACCAAACATGAGATATAAAAAAAGCTGACGCAATTTATCTCCCTCCTTTGGGCTATTGAACGGAATCAATCACAATTTTTGAAACAGACCTGTCTTTGTCTAAAAAATAGTAGATCGTCATTCCCTGTTTAAGTTGACCCCTGTGTTTTTGGCCTTTTATCGTGGTCAAATTGGGGTTGGCTGATAAATAGAGGTTTGAATCGTTCACCACAATCCTGTCCGGAAAAACGGCATAAATCAACCCTTTTCCGTTGTACTCACCAATTGACACACCTGTCCTTCTATTCTCAAAATCCACCTGGGGAATCTGCTTGATTTCTAGGGCCTTAGTCTCATCTGCATGAAGACAAATCGGCAGCAGCAAGGTCATCAATAAACTGGTTATCCATATTTTTTTCATAATCACCCTTTTTAATCGTTTAATGGGATCTCCAATAAAACAACCCCCGGGGTTCTGCCACTTCAAACACTGTTTCCGTAGTGGCTGCAGAGGTTGAAAATATCTTCATTTCAATCGGCGAGTCAGGAAATCGAATAAAAACCGGTATATGCAGCAGTCCGGGACGTTCCACCCCTGTGGGCGCTACATATATCGTGCTTTTAATTCCATCTGCATCCGTTACTTCCAACGGGATGAGGTCTGTGTCATCGATTCTACCGTCATTGTTGGTATCAAACTGGGCATTGGTCAATCGCCCGCCGTTGCAGGCATTGACTTCATGAATAATCGAACTGCCCCCGCCGGAGCAGGGGGATACATCAGGGGTAAAAGTCAGGTAGATCAGATTTGAGTCCCGGATAATAACATCTTTAATGAGCCTTTCCCCTCCAGTTAATTCAAAAAACCACCCGGCATTGGAAGTCGGCCCGATATCTGTTTGTTGTGCATCGGTATCATCGCATTGGGTTATCCAGACAGGTGAGTTGTCACTCAGCACCCGAAGATTGAGGCCATTGTAAATGACGCTTGCTTCGATGGTCTGTTCCACCAAGGTGATGCCCGCCTCCAGATTGGAAAGCTGGGGAGAAGCGTTCTTATCAAATGTGCCCAGGTATTCGCTGTCATCCTCGTCATCTCCAAAATCCCACAATCCAAAGACATACTCACTTGCCGTGGAGACCCTGTCATCCTCGTTCAGATATTTGCCGGTTCCGAACATGACCATATATCCTGTGGTATGTGTATTGGCGCAGTTCAGGTCTGCATTGACCTCATTAAATTCACAATGCCGCATCACATCCGGTTTTGATGTGATGGCTTTTCCGGGAACAGAGAAAAACGGGGCCGGAAGAGAACCGCTTTTATGGGCAACATCCCACTTGGTCGGGTCGGGATCCGTCAGATCAAATTTCCATAAATTTCCTTTAAGATCTCCGGCATATGCGTAGTCGGCTCGAAGATCATTATGCACATCAATAACTGAGGGGGTGGAAAGCCCATTACATCCCAAGACACCTGTATCTATCTTAGTAATCAGGGTCCCGTAGAGATCCAGGACATAGAGCATACTACTGCCGTTGTCACTGTCGTATCCGTTTCCAAAGATAATCACCCACTTGTATTTGGGATGGGAGGCAGTGGATTCAGCAGCGGGTATATTGGATTTGACAATGATCGGCATGCTGAAGGAGTAGCCCAGGTCATCGATATCGGCCTGGGGGGTATCGTCTTTGGGGTACTCCCACTTGACCATGGCCTTTATATCAGACACGGGAGAAAGATATGTCATTGAATCGGCACTGGTGATGTCAAGACAGTAATACCCCTTGCCCCCCTTGCCGAGGCCCCCCACAAGATAGGTAGACCGGGTATCTAAATTATCTTTATCCAGGTCCAGATTCTTACCGGCAGATGGGGTTAAATCTACAAAAAACCGGTGTTCATAGCCAGGGGCATAAAAACTTTTTGCGGGGTCTTCTGTATTCTTATAGTTGTGCATGGCAAGATTAGGAATATAGGCAAACCGTTCCTGGCCGGTTGAGGCGTTAAAGGCGTGGAGCATCCCGTCGTTGCCGCCGGCATAGATGGTATTCCCCATGAGCAGCGGGGCCGAATGGATGATATCGGACAGTTTTTTCGTTCTGGACCTGAAATCTGCAATCTCCTCCCCCCGTATATAACGGACCACTTTTTCATCTGAATTGAGGGCTATTTTTTGAGCGGCATTTAAATTGTCATAGGCAAACTCAACGGCTGCTTTGGCAACAGGGTCATAGGTGACAATATTTCTGTCTGAAGGGTCCATCAGCTGGAGCTCATCAGAGGCGTGCCAGATCACATCGCTTTCCTCTTTCTTGATTTCACCGGTATCGGGATCCACGGGGAAAGCTGTCACATCCCCGGTCCAGTTATCGGAGCTGTAGCTTGCCTGGTAGAGGGTGGTTCCTGAATTGAGTTCCTCGCCGTTTACTGAAACCGAGGCACCAGATGAAATCCTGGATGCAATATTGGCAGTGACATCCACCAGGGACTGGACAAGCTCCTGGGGATTGGAGGCACTGAAGAAAAGCCCCCTGCCGTTGACGGTGGCGTGGTAAAGGTCGTCTATTTTTTCCTGATCACCGTCCCAGGGACTGGGCCAGGATGGTGAGGTGCCATCCAGAAGGCAGGGATCATAATCATCGGGGGTAAGGGTGCCTGTCACCCCGAAGGAGACCCCGTAGGTGACCATGTGCTGATGACTTGCCTTGTCGCAGGAGTTGGTGGGAACCACGTTATCCAGGGAGTCGGCAAGATCATTTTTATAATGTTTCATGGCCACATCTGCCAGGGTATTTTCGTAATTGTCTGCCCAGGGCGCACCGTCAAACACATTGGAGGTGTTTTGGTCCTGGTGGCCCACCCCCGGACTGTCACCGTTCCAGAACCCGTCGGTCATGACGATGGCAAAGGCCTGCTGGCAGGCACCGCCGTCATCGGCAAGGGCAAAGGGGGAATCCCCAAGATTGCCGTCATTGCCGTCATCTTTGTTAAAATATCGGCCCACGTTGTTCAAGGCCGTCCTCAGGGGGGTTCCCCCGCTGGAGTCCATATCATAGAGCTTGGTTAGCAGGGTATCGCTTTCATCCTTTATGGAACTTGCCCCGGCCGAGGTGATGACAAACTTGAATGCATCGGCGCTGGTGCTGTCTCCGGTACTTGAATTGTCCCGGGTGACCCTGGCATATCCGGAGGTACCGGCAGCAAAATTAAACTCGCCCAGTTCAACCCAGTCCCCATAATTTTTCTGTTGATTGATCCGTTTAACAAAGTCCCCACCGTCATGGTGGACGGTATATTTGGCATTTTTATCCCGGTCACCGGCGTTGGTATACCAGACATATACCTTATAGCTCCCGGTGGCTGGCAAATCCGGCGTAAAGGTGGCATAATCATTTTTAGTACTGGTGTATCTTGAAGTGCTCTTGTATTGAGAGGAGGCACGGGACTTATTCCATTTTCCGGTTTCTGTGTAGTCAGAATCGTTGTTGTCCACAACAATCTCTGTGTTGTCACCGGCGTCTGCCGTCTCCACACCGATGGGGAGCACTTCCTGGCGAAGGCCCGAATTTATGGAATAAAACCCGACATAGACCCAGTCAAGCTTATGAATGGCTCCGGCCACAGCAGCCTTGGCAGTTAACTCCCTTTTCCGGTAAAAGGAAAACCAGTTGGCAAAATTCTGCAGGTCTTCAGCGTCGGTGACAAATCGTTCAAACGCCCCGTCTTCATCATTGATACTGGCTCTAACCCCGTCGGGTATATCTGTCCCTATCTTGAGGGCCAACTCGCCATTATCCACCCTGTCATCCGTGTCCTTATCATCAAAAAGGTAATAGGCACGAACCCCGTTGACAAAATTGACCAGGTAGACCTCTTCCCCCGCATCTTTTGTTCCGTTCGTATTCAGGTCATTGATGACAAAATAATGGGCATTTTTAACGCTGATATCTTCGGAAGGAATATAAAATTTGACGGCATCAGCGCTATAAATGCTTTCCCCGCTTTGGTCCGGGGTCAGCTTTACAGATTCACTTCCGTCTGCCGCAAAATCAAATATGCCGATTTCATTCCATTGCCCGTCACCGTTTTGCATATCATAGGGTCCCCTGCTAACGGTGGCGGCATTGTGATCCACTTCATAGTAAACGCTTGAATCCCGACTGGCATTTGAGGTCCACCATATTTCCACCTTATAATCGCCAGCAGCTGGCAAGACCGGTGTCCAAGAGGCCCAGTCGGTGCTATGGTCAAAACTGGCCGAGGTAAAGTAATAGTCACTTGAATAATAGGGGTAGCCGTTTCCTGAATTAAGGTTCCAGGCTGCGCCGTTGCTTACGCTAAAACCTGTGTCCCTATTATCCACAATCACTTCAATGGGATCGCCCTTGGTGATTGAAAAATATTCTCCGGCCATATTAAATTTGGAACTTGTGCCACCGATGTTATTGGGGTTTGACCAGGGCTGGGACATGTCGGCATCGGTTTTTTTCGGCCAGGGAGCATAAAGGGCATTGGGATCGAAAAATATTTTGTTGTAACCGGCCCACTGGGATTTCCATTCCCTCTGTCTTGTGGAATCAAGTATATTGCTGGAACTATATGCCCTGTCTTGTCCGTTGATAAAAGCCGAATCAGGATATAAATAATATTTGCTGCCGTAGAGTCCATCACCTTCATTGGTCATGAACTCCCAGTCCATGCTGCCTGAATTATCCAGGACAAAAATGACATTTGCCGGGGCAGCCTGAACTTTTGTCTCCATGGGGATATCACTGATGTCAATACAGGCAGCCAAGGCCCCTTCAATGAGAACCATGAGAAGCAGGCTGGAAAGAACAATATAGACCGGAAAGAGTCCGGTCTTGAAACGGGTAAAATTTATATTTTCATTGCCCTTCATGGCGCCTCCTAAATTTGCGTGTCTCTAAATTGTCCTGGTCACACTATTTTATCTGTGTCTTTAACTATCCAGCAATCGTGCAACATTCGTATGTTTTTACCCATCTTCTGTTCATATTAATGCCGCCCCCATGGACCCGGCCTAAAACCGTTTTAAATACCCGATTTCAATCACTGCATTTCCATTGTTCGTCTCTGACTTGCCAAAAACTGAAAAGTCATAAAGCCTTGACGCGCCGAGAGAAAGCGAACTGCCCTTGCGAACCCCCTTGGCAACTGTGGAGTAGATGGTATCAGTATCGAACTGAGACGGGTCTGAATTGTCTGTAGCATCGTTACTGCCTTGTCCCACATCATTCCAATTGGTTGCAACGGTGAAATCGGTGGCATCATCATTGAGCCAGTTATATTCACTGGTATCCGGAATCAGCTGTAACGGGTCACTTTCTTTTTCAATGTGCAGGGCTCCCTCATAGGCACTGGATTCTGCGAGATAAAAATTGGTTTGATAAATCTGCTCATTTCTCACAATGCCAAGCTCAGTGATACTTATGTTGGTGGATGAGATTCCAATAATGGTCAGAGCAGCCAGAGCAAGCAGTGCAAATACAATGGCCGAACCTTTTTCATTATTTAAAATTGATACATGTTGATTCATAAACGCTCCATTTCATATCTCATTTTAAATGCCGGATGATCTTGTAAAGGTTAAAGAACTGCGAAGCCTTCCTGCAGGGTCGGTTACGGTCACTGTGATCTGCACTATGTCATCATTGCCATCTCCGTCAATATCAACGGCATTGTTGCCAGGGTCCACATCCCATGTAACCGTATATCCGTCGGCGTTTACCTGGGCATTGTCGGCCAGATTGGCAAAGGGAGCTGCCATCAGCAGCTCCACCTGTCCCTGGGCAAATTCAGAAGCTTCCGAATGTTTTCTGGCACTGGTATTCCCATTGGTGGAAGAGATCTGCATTGTTGCAACCCCGAGTATGCCGATGGCGAAAATCGCCATGGCAATTAACACTTCAATGATGGTAAATCCCCTCTCCCCAGTCCTAATATCTTTTTTTTTATTCATCGCAACCCCATATTTCTCAAGAACACGGTTGAGGTTAGTGTGCGGGTATTATTGTTTGTGGCTCTGGCCCTCTCATCGCTGTCAATTACAGCTGTAATGGAAATCTGTATGGACCTGATATCATCGGGGTTTGCAACCGGTACCGTAAGCTCAAGTGGTACCGGTGTTGTCCCGTCAAAATAGGTAAAGGTCAGGGTCTGAATATTCTCCGCAATCATAGTTCCGTCCAGGGTTATATCGGTATCGATATCACCGTCGCCATCCACAAGTGCATAGCTTGCTGTATCCAGAACCATGTTGTCGGTATCAACATAGCTGAATGTCAGGGCATTTGACTGGGCAACGGCGATACCTGAGTTAAAGTCGTTTTTGGAAAATGGATTAAATCCGGCCATTCTGATGTCCTGTTTCATCATAAACATGACAGCCCTGACACTCTGCTGCATTTCAACCGCCTGAATCTGTGTTATCTGCTGCTCCTGCTGCCGTGTTCTCGAGGAGACTATGAAACCTACGATCATGCTGAAAATGGCCATGGCGATCATCAGCTCAATGAGTGTAAATCCTTTGGCATCTCTGGGGAGAGTCATCATTGCCAATTCCCCCCTGTCCACCGCCTTATTCGAACGAGGCCCGTACTCAATGTCCCCACCGCATAGGCAACATTTTTATAATTAATATAAACGCATCCCGATGGGCAAGTCCCCCTCGGAGTAAAGGTTAAGGTATTTAGAGCATAGCTTATCCCGTCTCCCGGCAGTGTCACATCTGGCAGCAGCGCCCCTGTGGCCGGTCTGCCGCCATATTGAATGCCGGCTGCATAATTACTAAAAGCAATGGTTTTAAGAACATTATTTCCAGCATCTATAACCGTATACCCCCCGGCAGTATATACGATGCGCCAACTGCTATTGCTTCTAATGGCGGACATTCTTGTCCGTTGTATATCCCCCATAAGCTCCCTTGCCACCTTTTTCACCCGGTGTTCCGGATTTCGCAGCATAGGGATACTTATGGCTGACAGGATCCCTATGATTGCGACAACAACCATCACCTCCATCAAAGTGAATCCTGATTCAAACTCTATTTTTTCCCTAATTACCATATTAGTAATCCTAACCTTTGATTGTCCCGCTAAAATATTTGCCTGCAAAAATGATGCAATCGGTAAACATTTTTTAAAAAATTACACCAGATAAAACATTTTGCCATAACAAAGTTCAAGTCCAAAGTCTATATTCAATATAAATTTTAAAACTATGAAAAGCATTTACACACACTCAATACTATTTACAATTGGAACATTTTTTTTTTTACTATAGAAAAATAACATAAGAAACTCAAGGTCAATATTTAATTGTGAATGGCCCCAGAAAGTCACGTTAGCGTAGGATCCCAAACCCACCGTCTATTTTTTTTTTTACTTATCCAAGGGGCATTCGGAGGATTTTTTTTCGAGGCGGGAATTTATTTTTTTTGTTGCCAACCTTTTGGTCTTGGCATATTTTGAGCGCAGCTATCCCTTGGCAGAACGAAATAATTAAATTTTTAATGTACATCTTTTTCATATATTTTTATCCCGAGGATGCCCAAGTACCAAATAAGCATTGCAATCTTTCTATATGCCTTAACCAGTAGATCGTGTTGATATCATACATCAAAAATAAAAATGCCTATAATATTTAAATATCGCAGGGGATATTGTTTTATTTCATTAAATCGATTGAATCTCATCAGAGGCTTGTTTCTTAAACCAAACATTTTGTTGTATTTATTTCCTTGGCAGCTAAAATGGTTCTGGGACCCAAAAGCTGTCATTAACGAGGTTAAATAGAATATGACACAAGGTGTACAGCCGTTTAACTCAGCAAAGGATTGCATGGGAAAATCATTTTATGGTAGTACAATGGCAAGACAGGAACAAAAGATCAATAATTGAAGGAGACCCCATGACCCCATTTCATATCATCGGCCACGCCGGCTGCGGTAAGACAACCCTGATTACAGACCTGGTGAGGCTATTGGTTGAAAAAGGCATCCGGGTCGGCACCATGAAGCATTCCGCCCATGTCCATGAACTGGATAAGCCGGGCAAGGATTCATACTGCCACAGGCAGGCCGGGGCCGTGCCAGTGTCCATGGTCACGGAGAGAATGAGTGCTGTTTACCTGCCAAGAACTGAGGAGTACACCCCCGGCAAATTGCTGGATACCTTTTATGCACATGTGGATATAGTTCTCATTGAGGGCTGGATTTCAGGCCCCTATGACAAGATTGAGGTCTGGCGCAAGACCGTGGGGCGGCCCCCGCTTTTTTCTTCCGTCAAACAGGTAAAAGCTCTTGTCTCGGATTCCCTGTCACCGGATGATTCTGCCGGGGCTGCCGATCAAAAAATAGATTGTTTTCAACGATCCGATCTCACGGGACTTACGGAGTACATGCTTGCCCTGGCCTGAGGTTTTATCCAGGCCCTATTCAGCAGTTCTATTTTTATAGGTTTTGTTTTTTTTTCTTTGTTCCCAAAAAAACAGCGTGGGAATAACCGCCTTTGCCGGGCCGTTTAAAGGTTGTGGAAAATCCAGCCCGGGCAAGGCGTTTCATGAATCCTTCATCATGGTCTTCCCCCCAGACAGCAAAGGTTCCTCCGGGGTTAAGGGCCCTGTGGGCCCGTGCTATGGCCCGGCTCCCGTACAGGGGATCATCTTTTTTGTCCGTGCGGGAATGGGGGCCGCGGTAGAGGTCCAGGATGATGGCATCAAGCCTCTCATTGCTTGGGCTTTTGGACGCATTGCTTATGCCATGGACAATATCTCCTAGTTCAACCCGGACCCGGGGGTCGGAAACCGCTCCATTGGTCAGGTCTGAAAGCGGGCCCCTGCACCATTGGCAGATTGTAGGATTCAGTTCCCAGACCACTATCTTGGCCGTTTTGGCAAGGGAGTCCAGTACTGCCCTGAGGGTTATGCCCATTCCCAGGCCTCCTATCATCACCCTTGGGGCCGGGTGATTTTCCAGGGGCCCGGCCCCAAAGTTTCCCAGGGCTATTTCCGAGCGCTGGGCCATGGAGTTCATCAGCACCTGGGTGCCAAGGGTGATGATAAAGTCTTTTTTACCCCGCTGGCGAAGTTCCAGCCTTCCTTCATCTTGGGTAATGAATTGATCAATAACTTTCCAGGGCAGGGCCATTAACAACTCCTTGTTCTTTGGATTAAACTTACCTTTTACAAAGTTTGGCCGGTGTAAGTCAAGTGCTGGAAAAGGCTGATATTTTTAAAAAGGCTGTCAATGGGAAGGATTGGGCAATGGAGGGGGTGGAAGTTGTAACAGATCAATATTCCAGAACCTTTAGAAGCGATTTGCCATTGCAGAAAATTGGCGGCCATACAGATCCTATGCAACCCTATGTTTATGGAACTCCATGGGCTAATTTGGGTTTTCCAGTACCTGGCAGGTTTCCGTTGCAATCTGCAGCTCTTCGTTGGTGGGCACCACCCACACCTGGATCCGGCTGTTGGCCCCGTGAATCGTGTGTGGGGCTGAGGATCTGGCTTCATTCTTATCCTGATCAATTTCAATACCGAAAACAGACATGTCTGCCAGGGCTTTGGCCCGGACG
Organism: Desulfobacteraceae bacterium; assembly: GCA_003353855.1. Classification (GTDB taxonomy): domain Bacteria; phylum Desulfobacterota; class Desulfobacteria; order Desulfobacterales; family Desulfobacteraceae; genus NBML01. The sequence continues at coordinate 3,896 of PIVS01000012.1, read as the reverse complement.
ATTTCATCATTTTCCCCAACACCTGCGGTAAACACTAATCCGTCCACATGGCCGAGTACCGCCGCATAGGCCCCGATAAATTTTTTGATCTGGTAGGCAAACATTTCAACGGCCAGTCCGGCTAGTTTGTCCCCCCGGGCGGCTTGCTCGTGGATGTCGCGCAGATCATTGAGGCCGCAGATGCCCTTGAGTCCGCTTTTTTTGTTGAGCACCTGGTCTATCTCCCTTTGACCCATGCCGGTGTTGTCCATTAAATATCCGAAAATGGCCGGGTCCAGGTCACCGGTTCTTGTACCCATCATCACTCCGGCAAGGGGGGTCATGCCCATGGAGGTATCCTGGCATTTTCCTTTTTTAATGGCACAAATGGAACAGCCGTTGCCCAGGTGCAAAGTGATCAGGTTCACTTCCTCAGGTTCTTTTCCCATGAGTTCGGCTGTTTTATTGGCTATATATTTGTGGGAAGTTCCGTGGAATCCGTATTTGCGGATTTTGTAATCTGTGTAGTATTCATAGGGAAGCGCGTAAAGATACGCTTTTTCCGGAATGGTCTGGTGAAAATTGGTATCAAACACAGCCACCTGGGGTTTACCGGGGAAGAGATCTTCGGCCAGTTGAATCCCGATGAGGTTGGGGGGATTGTGCAGGGGGGCCAAAGGATTGTTTGCCTGGATGGCATTCTTAACATCTTCATTGATCCGGGTGGCTTCCTTGAAGTCCTCTCCCCCCTGGACCACTCGATGCCCGATGGCGTCAATTTTCTGGGTGATGAGTCCTGCCACAAGAAGCATGGCTTCCCCATGGTTTTGGATGACCAGTGTTTCTTTTGTTTTTATTTCTTTGCCTTGGGAGAATTTTTTATGGGTCAGGACCCCCTGGGATTCACCGATCCTTTCCACAACACCCCCGGCGAGGACAGCCTGGTTGTCCATGTCAAAGAGCTGATATTTTAATGAAGAACTGCCCGTGTTGATTACCAGTACATTCATGTTTTTTCCTCTATAAGGTTGTAAATTAATTGCAGGGAAACGGTTAATTTTGTTCGGTCATGGCATAAAATTGTTTAATAAAGGCCTCATTGACTGAGTAATCCCAGTGAAAATCCTTTAAAGTCCTGGCGGCCTCCTCCGGCTTTTCCTGTTTTAGAAAATTGATCACCTGTGAATGCTCTTCACAATTTTTTTGTTCCCAGTCACTGATATAACTTTGGCCCTGGAAATCGTACAATCGATGTTTGATGGGGGACATGAATTTATCTAAAAGCGGATTGCTGGAAAGCGTGTTAACCACATTATGAAATGCCAGGTTTGTCTGAAACAACCGTAAAAAGTTATTGTTTTGAATATCTTTTATCATCCGTTTATTTAGTTGGTCCAACCTGGATATATGTGAGGGTTCTATTTTGTCAAAACAATCCAGGATAATGGAAGATTCAATGATCCCAATTGCCTCATAGGCATTTTTTACATCTTTTAACTCAAGGGAATTGATTATTACCCCCCTTCTGGGAAGTATGGTGACAAATCCTTCTATTTCAAGGTGGATCAATGCATCCCTTAGCGGTGTTTTGCTGATACCCAGTTGTTCCGCAATTCTGGTAAGGTTAATTGTGGAACCTGCGGTCAGGCTGCCGGTGGTCATTTCATTTCTCAGGTATTCATATACCTGCTCTCTCAATGATAAGACATTTAACGGTGTCTTCATTTTTTATAATGCCCTTTGGTTTCCATCTTTGTTAATATCCTTTGAAGTATATGCGAAGAGAGGGAGTCCGTCAATGAACAGGAACCCTCCCTTGATCTGATATCTAATATATCAGATATCAGATCAGGGTCAAGGGAAATCACCATTCCAATAAAAATAGTTTGGATATTGATATTAACAGACAACCTTGTGTATAGTCTATTTCAAGAAACCCTTGGGCAATGACAGGCAGGGTTCATCAACTTAAAACCTAGGCAAAACAGATAATGATTATACTGGATACCATATTCCCCTTGTTTGCCCTTCTTTTGCTGGGCAGTCTGTTAAGACTTACCCATATCACAGATGAATCATTTTTAAAAACAGCAGATAAACTGGTCTATTATATATTTTTCCCTGCCATGCTGTTCTGGAAAATAGGTAATTCAACAGGCCAGATGGGTTCAAGTATCGGTCTTTGTCTGTCCGGTATGACTGCCGTGGTAATGGTTTTTGGTCTAAGCCTTTTGTTTATTTATTTCAGCCGGATGCCCGTGGGGCAGGCCGGTTCTTTTTCCCAGGCCTGCTATCGGTTTAATACCTATATCGGGATGGCAATTATCATAAACATATTAGGAGAGGAAGGGGTCAGGCATTTTGGGATTCTATTGGGGTTTGTCATTCCTGTGATCAATGTTTTGGCTGTTTGTGTATTGATTTGGCATTCAGGGAAGAATCTTCACATAAAGGATAAAATCCGTTTTTTTGTCAGGGCGCTTATTTCCAACCCATTGATCCTGGGATGTGTGGGAGGTCTCCTGGTCGCAAGGTCCGGGTTTGTCTTCCCAAGGGTGATGAACAACACTTTTTCCCTTATGACATCGGTCACCCTGCCCCTGGCATTGATTTCCATCGGCGGCACCTTGAGCTTTAAGGGGATTGCCTGTCATACAAGGGCATCTCTGGTTGCTGTTCTCTTCAAACTGCTGGTGTTGCCCGCATTGGGTTTTTTGATGTTAAAGCTTTTTCATGTGACAGGGGTTCCCTTTAAAACCGGAATGATCTTTTTTTGTCTGCCCACCTCTACTGCCATTTATGTCTTGTCAGCACAATTAAATTCCGACACCGAGCTTGCTTCATCAGCTATTATGCTGTCCACTCTGTTCTCTTTTGTCTCCCTGTCAGCGGCCCTTTTGTTTTTTTAAGAAAGGGTATAAAAAAGTGTCGGTTTGGCAATAGTCATATTTTAAGATGGCGGGGCTTATTTTGGGATGGTTTTAATTTCCAATGCATTTAAAGCGGTTTTTTTCATGAAAAGGGAAATCTCTTCCAGGGTGGCCATATCATCAATGGAATTTCTCAGGATACCGAATCCTTCGGAGAGCGCCAGGATGGTTGCGGCACCGCTTTCTTTATTTGCCACAGTGACCAGTCCGTTTTTTTCCCAGGCTTCAATTTCAGAAATGCCGAAATCAATGAATTTTTCCATCAATCCTTTGATTCTGTCTCTGATCTGGTCGTTTCTGAAACCCATGGCGTAACAGGACCAGAAAACCGCATCCCGCTGGGGCATGGTGCCGCTGGTGTCAAATACCATATCAAGCAGGCCTTCAAGTCTGTCCTTGGGGGTTGTATACTGCTTGAGTTCTTCAAGGTAGGCTGTCATGGAGGATTCATAGAGAAAATCAACCATTTCCATTATCAACCCTTCCTTGCTTTTAAAATAGTGGATCAAAAGCCCTGAGTTGACCCCCATGCTGGTGGCAACTTTGCCGATGGTCATCCCCATGAACCCTTCTTCTTCCACCACCTTGTAAGTATGCCTGAGGATTTCAGGTTTGCGAATGTGTGATATGCTTTTCCGACCCATGGTATCTCCATCTTTTTATTGTTTGTCTGCTTATTAATATATTATTCTCCCATTTGTTGTCAATTTTTTTGTTTCACTCCATGGGACAGGTGGGGTTGCAAATATAAATTGTTGCCTGGTAAAGATGATGTTGGGGGGGGAAACCCAGCCCGGTGGATACCGGGCTGGGGATGTTGTCAGGCAATGTCCCGCCTGTCGGACATGTCCACAAGGGTTCTTTCCCTTGCCTTGTCAATGCCGAGTTCTTTTCGTTTCTTGTCAATATGGGCAATCATCATGTGGGCAATTTCAATGGGGTCGGCTGCAGTTCCCCATTTTCCATACCCCTGCTGTTCGAGTCCAT
>PIVS01000810.1 GCA_003353855.1 Desulfobacteraceae bacterium | reverse complement strand
TTTCATTAAACTTTCTGTTTCTAAAAAGCTTCTGGAAGAGTTAGGTTCTGTGACTTTTCCGGTGGATAGAGGGATCGTTGGGTATCGTGTTTTCTTTGTTTCACCTAATGCCCGGAATAGACTTAAAGATGTTGGCACAATTGAAAATTTAAAGGATTTCACAATAGGTCAAGGAATAGGATGGCTTGATACTAAAATTCTGGAATACAATGGTTTTAAGGTAATAACAGGAACCAGTTACGAGGGCTTGTTTAATATGGTGGCAGTCGGTAGATTCGATCTTTTTCCAAGAGGGGCAAATGAACTATATGGAGAATTAGTATCACACAAAAATATTAAAGGACTTATTTATGATGATTCCATTGCACTCTACTACCCGCTTCCAAGATTTTTCTTTACCGCCAAAAAAAATATTGTTGCAAGGAAAAGGATAGAAGAAGGTTTGATCGCCGCTTACAAGGATGGCTCTTTTATAAAATTATGGGAGAAATTTTATAGCCCAAGCATTGATTTTGTCAATCTGAAGAATAGAAAAATTTTCAAAATGGATAACCCATTTCTAAAAAGTGTTGATAATTCATATGAAAGGTATATCTACAAACCTTAAACCTTGATAAATTGACCGTTCAGGAATCAAACTTGCATCATTATGACTTCAACTTTTATCAGAAAACAGTTTTGGTTTACATCGGTATCTTTGAGTTTTTTCACTGCGGACTACGTCTTATCTATAATGGGTTTCCATTACCTCTGAATTTTAAGGGGTGGATTATTATTGACAATTCCCCTTTGTAACTTTTTTGTAACCCCAGCCGTGTTATGGAAGCAAACATTAGAAAAAACAGTTTACAGGAAGTCTTTATCCGCCTGATATGGGTACGGCACCTCCTAAGTAGCCAATTCTTGCAAACCCAAAACACAGGTAATCAACAACCTTTTAATTGTCAAGGAGGCATTATTTAGATGGAACTCAACAGAAGAGAATTTATCAAAATTTCCGGGGCCACGGCTGCCGGAGTTGCCGTTAGCGGTCTTGGATTTGACTTAAAACCTGTCAAAGCCCACGCCCAGATGCTCAAAACCCAATATGCCAAAGAAAGTACCACCATCTGCTGCTATTGTGCAGTTGGATGCGGCGCCATTGTCCATACCAGCAAACGCGGGGACGGCAGGGTCATGAACATTGAGGGCGACCCGGATCATGTTATCAACCAGGGCGCACTTTGTCCCAAAGGGGCAGCCATGAAACAACTGGTTGAAAATGAAAACCGCCTCACAGAACCCATGTACCGGGCTCCCTATTCCGACAAATGGGAAACCGTGTCCTGGGACTGGGCCATGAAAACAATTGCAAAACGTACCAAAAAAACCCGTGACAAAGGGTTTACTGCTAAAAATGCCAAGGGCCAGGTGGTAAACCGGGTCACCAACATGGCATCCATTGGTTCCGCCGCCATGGACAATGAGGAGTGCTGGATTTACCAGACCCTGATGCGGTCTTTGGGACTGGTCTACATAGAACACCAGGCCAGGATCTGACATAGCGCAACGGTAGCGGCTCTGGCAGAGTCGTTTGGACGCGGTGCAATGACCAATCACTGGATTGATATTAAAAACAGCGATTGTATTCTTATCATGGGCAGCAATGCTGCCGAAAACCATCCCATCTC
>PIVS01000809.1 GCA_003353855.1 Desulfobacteraceae bacterium | reverse complement strand
GGGGGAACAGATGCTGACCCCAGCCTGTTTGCCGATTGTGTCAAGATATTAATAAAGGATCCCAATATAGGCGGAATACTCGTGGTGGGGCTTTTTGGCGGATATGGTATCCGATTTGACAAAAGCCTGGCCATTGGTGAAGAAGTGGCAGCCCACCGATTCGGGGCCATGATAAAAAAGAGAAAAAAACCGATTATTGTACATTCCCTTTACAGTTCACACGAATCCCGCCCCCTGGATCTGCTGCGGCACTACGATATACCGGTTCATGATTCCCTTGATATTTCCTGTAAGTGTGTGGCCTCTTTGTGCCAATACGGCCGCTACCTGAACTCATATCATGCAAAAACAAATTTTGTTTTTAACTGGAAAAACAAGGCAAAAAAAGAGGGCGACCTTATTATTAAAAATGCCAGGAAAGAGGGCCGCCATGTGCTTCTGGAGCATGAAGCAAAAAAATTGATCAAGCTCCATGGGGCAGCGACTTCTGCGGGGCAGGTTGCCAGGACAGAAGAGGAGGCCTGGGAGATTGCCAAAAAAACAAAGGGAAATCATGTATTAAAAATTGTGTCCCCGGATATCCTGCACAAAAGCGATGCCAGAGGGGTGAAATTAAACCTTGGTTCGGAAAAAGAGATCAAAAACGGATTTCAACAGATTATCAAAAACAGTCTCTCCTATAATCCTGAAGCGGACATCCTGGGGGTGTTGGTTGCCCCCATGGCCCAAAAGGGCCTTGAAATTATTATCGGGACAAAAACAGACGAACTGTTCGGGCCGGTCATAATGTATGGACTGGGGGGAATCATGGTTGAAATCATGAAAGATGTGACGTTCTGGGTGTTGCCGGTATCCCCTACCGCCTGTAGGAAGATGATAGGAGAGACCCGCTCTTCAGTTCTTTTAGACGGTGTCAGGGGTCAGAGCGGGTATGATAAAAAATCATTGCGAAAGCTCATATCCATTTGTTCAGAGCTCATTGAATCCTATCCTGAAATTGAGGAGATGGATCTGAATCCCGTGATTCTTTATGAACAGGGTCTGGATGTGGTGGATGCCAGAATTATATTAAAAAAATAAAGAGGGGTTCTTTTAAAAACGCCCCCGGGCCTTGGCCAGGCACCAGGGGCGTTTTCATTGCTTTATGCTTAAAAATTCTAGTGTTTGAAACTTCTTTGCCCGGTGTAAACCATGGTGGCATCATTTTCGTTGCAGGCAGTGACACACTGGTAATCATTCATTGACCCGCCCGGCTGAATCACGGCTTTTACCCCCTGTTGCAGCCCCACATCAATGCCGTCCCTAAAGGGGAAAAAAGCATCAGAGATCATGGCAGATCCCGCAAGGCCACCCTTGGCCTCTTCCACATCCTTTTCAATTTCCTCTCGCTTGTCTGCATCTGTACATTCGGCAAACCCGATCTGATACCGTTCAAAACAATACCGGTCACAAAGTTTGCGATAGGCTTTGTCCACGGCAATTTCCGCTACACCGACCCGGTCCTGCTCCCCGGTGCCAATCCCCACGGTGGCATTGTCCTTTACATAGATGACAGAATTGGAGGTTATACCAGACTCCACCAGCCATCCGAATAGCATGTCCTCATATTCCTGATCTGTGGGTTCCCGGTTGACTTGATAGGTTTCACCCTTGTATTCGGTGGATGCCGTG
>PIVS01000263.1 GCA_003353855.1 Desulfobacteraceae bacterium | reverse complement strand
GATTCCGGTGCCGATTTAAGGGGAATCCAGGAAATACTGGGCCATGCCAGCCTGTCAACAACCCAGGTTTATACCCATGTGAGTATGGACCGGTTGATGGAGGTGTATGACAAGGCGCATCCAAGAAGTTAGAATATCAAGAAGTAAGAATGCTAAAAAAGTTAGAATACTAAGGAGTTAGAATAGTATGAGTATGGAAAAATTTCATGGTACCACCATCCTGGCATTGCGGGGGGAGGGTATAGTAGTTGTAGCCGGAGACGGCCAGGTAACCCTGGGGAACATCGTGACCAAACACAAGGCCAAAAAGGTTCGAAGAATATATAATGATAAAATTATCACAGGCTTTGCCGGAGCCACGGCCGATGCCCTGACCCTTTCAGAAAAACTGGAAGAAAAACTGGAACGGTATAACGGGAGTCTGACCCGGGCCTGTGTGGAATTGGCAAGGGACTGGCGAACCGATAAATACCTTCGCCGCCTTGAGGCCATGATGATTGCAGCAGACAGTGAGAATACCTATCTGCTGTCGGGTAACGGGGATGTGATTGAGCCCGATGACGGTGTTATCAGCATTGGGTCCGGCAGCACCTCTGCCCAGTCCGCCGCCATTGCCTTGATTGAAAATACCGATTTTACTCCCAGGCAAATCATTGAAAAGGCCATGAAAATAGCAGGGGACCTGTGTATATATACCAATCATCATGTTACCATTGAAGAAATAAGAAACGAGAGCCAAGGATTATAACCGGATATGAAAGATTTAAAACCCAAAGAGATTGTTACGGAACTGGATAAATATATCATCGGCCAGAAAGATGCCAAAAAATCAGTGGCCATTGCCCTTAGAAACCGTTGGAGAAGACGGCAGCTGGATAAAGATCTCCAGGAAGAGATTGCCCCGAAAAATATCATTCTCATCGGTCCCACCGGTGTGGGGAAAACTGAAATTGCAAGGCGCCTGGCCAATTTAACCGATTCTCCTTTTTATAAGGTGGAGGCCTCAAAATTTACTGAAGTAGGTTATGTGGGGCGGGACGTGGAATCCATGATCCGGGATATTGTTGAACTGACTGTGAACAACCTTAGGGTCAGACAACAGGATGACGTCCAGGAAAAGGCCGCAAAAATGGCCGAGGAGCGGGTTCTGGATATCCTTTTACCCCCGTCTCCGTCAACCCCTGCCACCCCTGCCTTTGGCGATAATCTGCCTGCACCGGCAGAGAATAACGATGACACAATTCCCTCCGGCTCCACCCGGGAGAAACTTCGAACAATGCTCCGAAGGGGGAAACTGGATTCAAGGAAGGTTGATCTGGATGTTACGGCTCAAGCTTCTCCCATGGTGGAAATTTTTTCCAACACCGGTATGGAGGAGATGGGAATCAATGTCAAAGACATGCTGGGTAATCTCATGCCGAAAAATACCAAGCGCCGCAAGGTCAGTGTAAAAGACGCCATGAAAATCCTTACCATGGAAGAAGCCGCCCATCTGGTGGATATGGAAAAGGTGAAAACCGATGCCATTGAGATGGTGGAGCAGTCGGGCATTATTTTTATCGATGAGATTGATAAGATTGCCGGCAAGGGACAAAGTCACGGCCCCGAGGTGTCCAAGGAGGGTGTGCAGCGTGATCTTTTACCCATTGTGGAAGGCAGTTCTGTTCCCACCAAGTACGGGACGGTCAAAACCGATCATATTTTGTTCATAGCTTCCGGGGCCTTCCATGTGTCAAAGCCCTCTGATCTGATCCCAGAACTCCAGGGCAGGTTTCCCATCCGGGTTGAACTGACCTCTTTGGGAGCCGAGGAATTCACCCGGATTCTGACGGAACCCAAGAATGCCCTTGTGCTCCAGTATATTGCCCTGCTGAGGACCGAAGGGGTTGTTATATCCTTTACCCAGGATGCAGTGGAGAAGATTGCCGACATTGCAGTGGAGGTTAATTCCACAACGGAGAATATCGGGGCCAGAAGACTTCACACCTTGATGGAAAAACTGCTGGAAGAGATTTTGTTTGAGGCGCCGGATATTGAAGAAAAGACACTAACCATTGATGCCGGGTTTGTCACCAAACAGCTGATGGATATTGTTGAAAACCAAGATTTAAGCAGGTATATTCTATGATCAATACTGTTGCAGACATATTGATTGAGGCCCTTCCCTATATTCAGAAGTTTTCCACCAAGACCGTCGTGATCAAATATGGGGGACACGCCATGGTGGATGAAGGGCTGAAGCAAGATTTTGCCAATGATATTACCCTGTTAAAATACATCGGCCTGAATCCTGTGGTGGTCCATGGCGGCGGCCCCCAGATCAACAAGGTGCTCGATTCCATGGGCATCACCTCTACTTTTATCCGGGGCATGCGTTATACCGATGATGCCACCATGGATGTGGTGGAAATGGTGCTGGGGGGGAAAGTAAATAAGGATATTGTGGCCAGGATCAACCGGGAAGGCGGGAAAGCCGTGGGCCTTACCGGAAAGGATGGCGGGCTTATCACTGCCGAAAAAATGAAAATTTACCACCAGGAAGATGAAAATAAACCGCCGGAAATTATTGATCCGGGTATGGTGGGGAATGTGACACATGTTAATCCGGAAATTATCCATACCCTGACCGATCACGGTTTTATACCTATTATTGCACCGGTGGGCATCGGGGAAAATGGTGAGACCTATAATATCAATGCCGATGTAGTGGCCGCACAAATTGCCTCTGCCTTGGACGCAGAGCGTCTTATCCTGGTCACCGATGTGGATGGGGTCCTTGATTCTGATGAAAATCTGGTCTCTTCCATTGATGACAAAAAAATTAAGGGCATGATTGCCGACGGCAATATAAAAGGGGGGATGATACCCAAGGTGGAATGCGCTCTGGATGCCCTGAAAAAGGGTGTAAAAAAATCACATATCATCAATGGCAAAACACCCCATGCTGTCCTGCTTGAATTGTTCACGGATTCTGGGATAGGAACCCAGGTATTTGCCAACGGATAAGAGAGTGGATAAATGTCTGGATTAATTGGCGGTTCAATTTTATTTGGAAAAATAAATATAAAGAATTAAGGTGAAATTATGAATTCCATCAAAAAAACCAATGAGTTTGTGTTTCAAACCTATCTTCGCCAGGGAAAAGAATTTGTACGGGGGGAAGGGGCCACTCTCATTGATGAAGAGGGAACCTGCTATACTGATTTTCTTGCCGGCGTTGCCGTTTGTAATCTGGGGCATTGCCACCCTGCAATTACCCTGGCCATTGAAAAACAGGCCAAAACCCTGGTTCATGTGTCCAATCTTTTTTATACAGCCCCCCAGGCAGACCTTGCGGCAACTCTTGTGGAAAAAAGCTTTGCTGATCGGGTTTTTTTTTCCAATTCCGGTGCAGAGGCCAACGAGGCAGCCATAAAGCTTGCCAGGCGCTATTTTCAATTAAAGGGAAATAAGAATCGGTATAAAATTATCACCATGGAACAATCCTTCCACGGAAGAACCATGGCCACTTTATCCGCAACGGGTCAGGATAAAATCAAGGAGGGATTTTATCCCCTGCTTGAAGGATTCTCCCATGTTCCTTTCAATGATATAGAGGCGCTGAAAGAGGCTTTGGATGAAACCGTGTGTGCCGTGATGATGGAGCCAATCCAGGGGGAGGGGGGAGTTGTTCCTGCTGATCGCGCCTATCTGGCTAAGGTCCGCGCCCTTTGCGATGAAACCTCCACCCTGCTCATATTTGATGAAATCCAGACCGGTATGGGGCGATGCGGCACCCTGTTTGCCCATGAACTCTATGGGATTACCCCTGATATCATGAGTCTTGCAAAGGCCCTTGCCAACGGGATTCCCATCGGTGCCATGCTGGCCACAAAAGAGGCAGCCAAAGGGTTTGATCTCGGCAGTCACGGCAGCACATTTGGCGGAACCCCCCTTGCAACGGCAGCAGCTCTCGAAGTTGTGAAGATCATTTCCGACAAAGACTTTCTTGAATCGGTTAATGAAAAGGGAGCATATTTTCGCCAAAAATTAATTGAACTTAAGGAAAAACATGACCGGATTATTGATGTCCGGGGCAAAGGACTGCTGTTGGGAATGGAAATTGATAACAACAGCAAAGATAACGGTAAAGATAAAGACGCAGGATTCTTTGTGGCAAATTGTTTTAAAAAAGGCTTTATTATTAACGGAATTCAGGATAAAATTCTCAGGTTTGCACCACCTTTAATCATTGAAAAAGCTGAAATAGACAGGCTTGTGGCGGTTTTGGACAGCCTGTTTTAGGCCTATTCAAATACAAGGAGACCCAGATTGAAAAAAGATCTATTATCATTGCTGGACCTTGAAAAAGCAGATTTTGAACATCTTTTCAAGCGGGCAATACAACTTAAGGAACGGTATGGAAAGGGTATTTTTGATTCCCTTCTCACCGGCAAAACCCTGGGACTGATTTTTGATAAAAAATCTACCCGGACCAGGATTGCCTTTGAGACTGCCATGATTCAGCTGGGCGGGCATCCCATTTATATGAGCACCCAGGATACACAGATTTCAAGGAATGAACCCGCCAAGGACACGGCAAGGGTATTATCCCGCTATATTGACTGCCTGGCCATGAGAACCTTTGATCATGCGTTGGTTGAAGAGTTTGCCCAAAGTTCCAGCATTCCTGTGATCAATGCCTTGACCGATTCATTCCATCCCTGCCAGATTTTAAGCGATCTCATGACAATTATCGAACATAAGGGCGGGTATAAAAATGTGAAGATTGCCTGGGTGGGCGACGGTAACAATGTTGCCAATTCCTGGGTGAATGCCGCCTCGGTATTGGGGCTTAACCTGACACTTGCCTGTCCGGACAATCATTCCATTGGCCAGGATTTTATTGTGAACGCAGGGGCTGATACCCTTGACAACATTGTATTTACAAATGATCCCTGGGAGGCCGTGAAAAAAGCCGATGTGGTCTACACCGATGTATGGGCCAGCATGGGAGAGGAAGCCGAACTTGAAGGCCGCCTTGCTGCATTTGAAGGCTTTCAGGTAAATGAGGCTTTGCTGTCCCGTGCTAAATCCGATGTGCTTGTTCTCCATTGCCTGCCTGCACACAGGGGTGAAGAAATCTCAGAACAGGTGCTCGAAGCCCCTGGGGCTGCATTCTGGGACCAGGCTGAGAACAAACGGCATATGCACAAAGCCATTTTGGAAAGTTTGATTTTATCTTGATTCAGGCGGGTTTTATAACACAATAAATTAAGAGAGACAGGCATATAATGAGTGAAAAACTTTGGGGAGGTCGCTTTTCCCAGGCAACAGACAGGTTGGTCGAAAAATTCAATGCATCCATTGAGGTGGATCAGAGGCTTTACGCCAGTGATATCCAGGGCAGCATTGCCCATTTGAAAATGATGGCAAATGAATCCATCATAGCTAAGGATGAGGCCGACGCCCTGATTAAAGGGCTCGGCAGGGTAAAGGCCAAGATGGATAATAATGAAATCTTGTTCACCGACAGCCTGGAAGATATCCACATGCATGTGGAAGATGCCCTGGGCAAAGAAAGTGGCGACCTGGCAAAAAAGCTTCATACAGGGCGAAGCAGAAATGACCAGGTTGCCCTTGATATAAGGATCTACCTGAAAGAAGAAACCCTGACTATTATCCGGATGCTGACCGATTTCCAGAAGGCCTTGGTGACCATGGCCGGAAAACACATCGATGTTGTCATGCCGGGTTACACCCATATGCAGCGGGCCCAGCCCGTGCTGTTTTCCCATCATCTCATGGCCTACCATGAGATGATCAAGCGGGATGTCCAGCGTTTTGAGGACTCCCTTAAGCGGGTGGATGTAATGCCCCTTGGTACGGCAGCCCTTGCCGGCACAACCTACCCTTTGAACCGGGAGTACACAAGGCAGGTGCTTGACTTTGGCAAAGTGTCCGAGAACAGCATGGATTCCGTGTCAGACCGGGATTTTGTCATGGAATTTATTTCCCATGCCAGCATCTGCATGATTCATTTGTCACGGCTTTCCGAGGAGATGATTCTATGGTCATCTTCAGAATTTTCCTTTATTACGATTTCCGATGCCTTTACCACAGGATCCAGTATCATGCCCCAGAAGAAGAATCCGGATGTGGCAGAACTTGTGAGGGGAAAAACAGGAAGGGTAGTGGGAAATCTTGTGGCCATTCTCACCACGATGAAATCCCTTCCCATGGCCTATAATAAAGACATGCAGGAGGACAAGGAACCGCTGTTTGATACCGTGGATACCCTGAAAATCTGTACAGAGGTTTACACCCGGATGCTGCCCAATATTGAGGTTCATGCCCAGAGGATGAAAAATGCCTGTCAACAGGGATTTTTAAATGCCACTGATTTTGCCGATTATCTGGTGAACCGGGGCATGGCTTTCAGACAGGCCCATTCTGTTGCCGGAAAAGCAGTGGCTTTTGCCCTTGGGCAGAACAAAGAGCTGGATGAGTTAACCCTTAATGAATTACAATCCTTCAGTGATTTAATTGAAGAGGATATTTATCATTTCATCTCCCTTGATCAAATGATTTCTCGCCGCATATCATACGGCGGCACAAGCTTTGACAATGTGACCCAGGCGGTCGAAAGAGATGAAAAGGAGCTTGGTCTGTCATGATGTTCAGAAAAAAATATCTTTTTCCACTGACGCTTCTTATGGCGGCTGTATTGTTTTCGCTACCCTCATGCGGCAAAAAAGCACCCACACTGGCACCTATAATTGAGGGTAATGTTCTGGCAGC
>PIVS01000808.1 GCA_003353855.1 Desulfobacteraceae bacterium | reverse complement strand
AAGTTTCCGTTTGAGATCAGGGAGTTTAAGTAAATTCTGGTAGCTGTTCTCGATCATCTATAATATCCTTACATCACTTTAATATCAATTATTCGATGCATACGTTATTCTATGCTTCCACCGGCAGATTCTATCTTTACTTTGGCCGTTTTGGAGACAAGAATATTTTTCAAAGCAAATTTCTTTTTTGTATTTCCATTACTGAGAAGCTTTGCCCCATCGACTTTACCCTTAACCAGACCGACCTCTCTCAGAGCATCCATATCAATGGTTGCCCCGTCGTCAAATCTGTCCAGATCGACAATATTCAAAACAGCGTAGTTTGATTTAAATATATTGGTAAAACCCCTTTTCGGCAAACGCCGGTAGATTGGCATCTGCCCGCCTTCAAATCCAGGTCGTACATTTCCGCCGGAGCGAGCCTTAAGCCCTTTATGCCCTCTGGTGGAAGTCTTACCCATACCAGATCCGGGTCCTCTACCTACCCGTTTACGTTTTTTTCTGCTGCCGGGAGCAGGTGTTAAATCATGAAGCTGCATATTACACCTCCTCTACTTTCACCAGATGTGAAACTTTGTTAATCTGTCCTAGGATGACAGGATCCTTGGTATGCTCTACTGTATGATGCATCCTCTTGATGCCCAGAGAGCGTATAATTCGTCCCTGTACTGCAGGACGACCTATGGTGCTTTTAATCTGCGTAATTTTAAGTTTATCAGTCATTGCAAACCTCTTTATATATCTTCAGGTCTAAGACCACGTCTTTTAGCAACTTCTTCCTTGGTACAAAGGGACTGGAGCCCAGCCATGGTTGCTCTGACAATATTTTGAGTGTTGTGAGTACCAATACATTTGGTCAAGATATCAGTAACACCTACAGCCTCAAGGACCGCACGAATACCGCCGCCGGCAATCAATCCTGTACCTGGAGAAGCAGGTTTCAAGAGGACACGGCCGGCACCGGCATGGCCAACAACCTCAAAGGGTACTGTTCCGTTTAAAAGGGATATTTTAACCATATTCCGTTTGGCTTTTTCCATTCCCTTTTTAATCGCTTCAGGAACTTCTTTAGCTTTTCCGAGACCGTAACCAACGCTGCCTTCACCATCTCCAACCACAACCAAAGCGCTAAAGGTAAAATTTCTACCGCCTTTTACAACTTTTGCAACACGGTTGATTCTGACAACCTTATCTATTAATCCGTTATCTTCCATCTGTTGTTGTTTTGCCAAGGGTCTTCCTCCTTAATTAGAATATCAAACCGGCTTCGCGTGCCGCGTCTGAAAGCGCTTTGATACGACCATGATAAAGAAAGCCATTCCTGTCCAGAACTACTTTTGTAATTCCCTTATCAACGGCCCTTTTGCCGATAAGGCTTCCAACCGCCTTTGCAATTTCCTGTTTTTTACCAGTCACAGGATTTTCTTTGTATTCTTTATCCATGGTAGATGCCGATACCAGAGTTACCCCTTTTGTGTCATCAACAATCTGTGCATAAATGTGCTTTGCAGTTCTGAAAACACTCATTCTCGGACGATCCTGACTTCCAAAAATACTCTTTCTGATTCGTTTTTTTCTTTTAAGCCTTGATACAAGCCTTGGTGATGTATTTCCCATAATCTTTAGTTTCCCACCTATTATTCTTTACCAGCAGTCTTACCAGCTTTTCTGATAATTC
>PIVS01000807.1 GCA_003353855.1 Desulfobacteraceae bacterium | reverse complement strand
CCTGCCAACCTTTTCAATACCGTACTCTCAGGTTTTACTAAGCTTATGGATACCACAGATCCCGGGGCGATCAAACGGGTGGTAATTTCAACAACCCTGACAACCAATGCCCTGGTCCACCAGGATCTAGGACCAATTGGCATGGTTGTTTCGGCAGGACCTGGCATCGATCCTAAATTTTTCAGCACCGGAGACCATTATTACTCCGTCGCAGGGTCCATCAACCACCGGGGAAGGGAAAAATCCCCGATAAATACAATGGAAATTGAGGAGGTTGCCAAAAAGCTGAAAAAAGCCGGGGTGGAATATGTGGGGGTGGTCAGCAAATTTTGTGTCAGGAACCCCTCCCACGAAATCCTGATCAAGCGGGTACTAAATAAACATTTTAAAAAGGTTTTCCTGGGTCACCATGTATCGGGAAACTTAAATTTTCCCCGGAGAATTGCCACCACCCATTTAAATGCAGCGGTATTTGACCTGCACAAATCCTTTTTTGAAGCGGTTAAAAAATCCCTTGCCGAAAAAGGACTGACCATTCCCATTCAGATTCTAAAGGCAGACGGCGGGACAATGACCCTTGAATCTTCCATGGGTTTTCCCGGGCAGACTGTTTTATCAGGTCCTGCCGCCAGTATCATGGGTGCCATTCCCCATGCCCCTGCCGGCCAGGATGCCATTGTTCTGGATATTGGCGGTACCACCACGGATATTGCCTTCCTGGTGGATAAAGCCCCTTTGCTGGAACCGGTGGGGATTAAAAGGGGGAGATATAAGAGCCTGATCAGATCCCTTCGAACCGATTCAAAGGGTATTGGCGGAGACAGCACCCTGCGGATAAATCAGGGAGAATTGTCCATTGGTCCGGACAGACAGGGACCTGCCATGGCATTTGGAGGGACTGAACCCACCCCCACCGATGCTTTGGTGGTATTGGGGGTTATGAATGAAGGAGACACGGAAAGGGCTAAATCCGGTATCCATGCAATTGCAAAACAATTGAACCTTTCCGATATGGAGGCCGCAGACCATATCTTCAAAAAATGCTGCACCATTATTTTAAAAAAGACCTTTGAAATGGTAGACCTGCTCAACTCCCAGCCCGTGTACACGGTACATGATTTTTTGGAGGGGTATAAACTAAGCCCCCGGAAAATTCTCCTGCTGGGGGGACCGGCTAAATATTTTGCCGACAAAATAGAAGAAATGTACCATATTAAAACCATGGCTGTACCGGAATCATCCGTTGCCAACGCCATTGGAGCTGCACTTGCCAGAACCACCTGCGAAGTTTCACTGAATGCCGATACCGAGCAGGGGATAGTGACGGCCCATGAAGAGGATTTTGCCGAACCCATTTCCAAAACCTATTCAGAAGATGACCTGATTGAAACCGCCTATACCCTGCTGAGATCAAAAGCCCTGAACTCAGGAGCCGACCCGGAAAACCTGGATGAGGTGGAGGTTGTTGAATTCCAGAAGTTCAATATTGTCCGGAATTTTTCACCCAAGGGGAAAATATACAGAACAAAAATCCAACTCAAACCGGGCCTGATCAAAGGATTTGAAACGGTTTTGCATTAAATTTAGAGGAAAACATGTTAAAAGCATTGAACAAAACAGGACTTGTATTCTTCCCTGCATTTGACTGGGCCATTGACCCAACCCATCCGGAAAGAGAA
>PIVS01000262.1 GCA_003353855.1 Desulfobacteraceae bacterium | reverse complement strand
GCCAAAACCCGTAGGGTGGATTATTTTGTGCCTGACATGGGGGATGGTGCTGAAATGCTGGAAGGCTCCACAGATGAGATTATTGGAAAACTTATTGAAAAGCTTAAAGCCAACGGAGGACTCTAATCATGACACAGATTTTCGCGTATGTACCCTTTAAGGACGGCCAAGCAGCAGATGTGGCTCTGGAGTATCCCGAAGCTGCAAAAAAAATTGATGCAGGCGCAACCCTCACAGCTGTTGTCTCCGGTTCAGGTAGCGATCTTGATTCAGTTGCAGCTGAAATGGCCAAGATTTATGGGGAAGTTATCAAAGTTGATAATGAAGCCCTTGCATATCCCAATGCAGAGGTTGTCAGAAAAGCCCTGGTAAATATTCTCCCGTCGGATGCTATCGTTCTGGTTGCCCATGATACCTTTGGTATGGATATTGCGCCTGGCCTTTCCGTT
This sequence comes from Desulfobacteraceae bacterium, assembly GCA_003353855.1. GTDB lineage: Bacteria > Desulfobacterota > Desulfobacteria > Desulfobacterales > Desulfobacteraceae > NBML01. The sequence goes on along the minus strand of PIVS01000262.1, from coordinate 6,362 downwards.
AAAATGGATGCTGCCTATGCCGCTGATATCGTTGATTTCGAAGGCGTTGAAGGAACCAATCTTAAAATGATCCGTCAGGAATTGGGCGGTGCCGTCAGCACCCATGTGACGGCTGATATTTCATCCGGAGCTGTCATAACTGTCAGACCCGGTGCTTTTGCCCCTGTGGAGGTTGGTTCTGCTGCAGGAACCATCACGGATAAATCTGGTGATGCCGGTGATCTTGGCAGCACAAGAAAATTTCTTGAGGTGGTCGAGGCAGAAGCCGGTGATGTGGATATCACTAAATCCGACGTACTGGTCTCCGTTGGTCGGGGTATTGAGGATGAAGACAATATTGAAGTTGCCCAGGAACTGGCCGATGCCATGAAGGCAGTTGTTTCCTGTTCCAGGCCCATTGTGGATGCCAAATGGCTTGAAAAATCCCGTCAGGTCGGCACCTCCGGTCAGACAGTCAAACCCAAGGTATATATGGCCATGGGTATTTCCGGATCCTTCCAACACATGGGCGGCATAAAGGGCAATCCCTTTATCGTGGCAATAAACAAAAATCCCAAAGCCCCTATTTTCCAGGTGGCAGATGTGGGAATTGTGGAAGATATCCTTGAGTTTATGCCTGAATTAACCGAGGCAATCTCAGAACTATAGTTGTACCTGTTCTTATATTAAAAAAGAGCCCTGCCGAGAATTGCAGGGCTCTTTTCTTTTGTGATAGGCAGTTGTTTTATCCCCTTCTAAATTTATTCAATTTGACATAAAACTAGTGATCATGTAAAAAGTATGTGTATGTCTTAATCTCATTTTAGGGAACTGCCATGGCAGATATTCCAATAATTGATGATGATCCTGTCATTTTCTATCTCCCCAGGCACATGCAGTTTATCTGAAACCTCTTTTTTGCATGTGGAGCGTGATGTGCAAAAGTTAAATGATATCGCTGGGATTTGCAAGTTCAGCGTGGATGCCCGCTTAAAACGATATAATATTAACTAGCTCAATAACGATACTACAGCGATGCTGCCAAAAATATTAAGAAAAATCAATTTATCTGGTTATGATCCTGGTTTTAACAAGGTCATGCCCTGGGGGGTGTTTATGAATTGGCAGAAGTTGACCATTGGTAAACGGATTGGATTGGGATTTTGGATTGTTCTCCTCCTCTTGATCGTGATGGGGATTCTTTCTTTTTCCGGTGTGGGGGGAATAGTCAAAAATGCATCAGAGGTCATTGATGGTAAATCCCTTGACGGTGTTCTTGCACAAAAAGAGGTGGATCATCTCAATTGGGCAGGGGCTGTAAATGAATTGATTTCAAATGAGGCGGTTCACAAACTGAATGTTCAGACCGATCATGCCAAGTGTGCCTTTGGTGTCTGGTTATACGGGGAGGGCAGGAAAAATTCCGAAATCCTGGTTCCGGCTCTTTTTCCCATATTGAAAGAAATTGAACTCCCCCACAGGAATCTGCATGAGTCTGCTAAAAAGATTCAATTGGTCTACAAAAAAGCAGACAACAGCCTGCCGGAATTTATCGCCAGAAAAGAAATTGATCATTTGAACTGGACCGCTGTTATTGAAACGGCTCTTCTTGGGAATCAAAAGAGTATAGATGTTCAGACCGATCATACCAAATGCGGGTTTGGAAAATGGCTCTATGGGAAAGAGGCCCGGGAGAGTGCCAAGCTGGATTCCCATTTGGGGCAATTGCTGGAACAGATTAAAGCTCCACATAGGGCACTTCATGAAACAGCCATACGGCTGATTGAAGTATATAAACCAACCCATTCCGGTCTTTTGGAAGTTTTGAGGAGCAAATTGGATGATCACCGAAAATGGGCAGCTGCTTTATCCTGGTCCATAATGGATTTTGATTCAAAACTTACCATTGAACTGGACCCGGCGCAATGCGGATTTGGGAAATGGCTGAACAGTTCCGAGGCTGATTTTTTTATGGCAGATTCTTCATCCTTAAAGGAAAATATGGAAAAAATCAGAGGACCTCATGCCGCACTTCATGACAGCGCTGAAAAGATTGATATGGCGCTGGGGAAGGGGAACGTTAACAGGGCAGAAGAAGTGTACACAAAGGAAACAAAACCGGCCCTTGAATCCCTGGTCTCCCTGTTCCAGGAAGCGATCAAGTCTGAAAAAGAGCTGGAGACAGCCAGGCACAAGGCCATTCTTATTTTTGAAAATGAAACTATTCCCCAGCTGAACAATACCCGTGGGGTTTTGTCGCAAATCGGAAAAAAAGCAACTGATTTAATGAAAGGGTATAAAGAGGCTGCCTATATTTATTCCCATGATACAACCGTGTCTTTGCGCAGTGTCCAGGCCCTCCTAAGTGAATTAAGAAAGACGGTTAAAGAAAATATTCTTACGGATAAAGCCATGCTCCATTCAGCCATGACCACGAAGCGAAGCATCTCCATTGTTTCCGTAATCGCCATTGTGGCTGGACTCGGGTTGGCGTTTATTATTTCTAGGGGAATTGTCAGGGTGATGACAGGGGTGACAGACGATCTGGACCAGGGGGCAGTCCAGGTAGCTGCTGCTTCAAGACAGATATCTTCTTCAAGTCAATCCCTTGCTGAAGGTGCCTCTGAACAGGCGGCCTCCCTTGAGGAGACCTCTTCCTCCCTTGAACAAATGGCTTCCATGACCAAGCAGAATGCTGACAACGCCGGCCAGGCAGATACATTAACCCAGGATTCCCAGAGGGCTGTTAAGGATTCCATGACCTCCATGTCTGAGTTGACCCGATCCATGGCAGATATTTCCACGGCCAGTGAGGAAACATCTAAAATTATTAAAACCATTGACGAAATTGCATTTCAGACCAATCTTCTGGCCCTGAATGCTGCTGTTGAAGCAGCCAGAGCAGGGGAGGCCGGTGCAGGGTTTGCTGTGGTTGCAGATGAGGTCAGAAACCTTGCATTGCGGGCTGCCAATGCTGCCAAGGATACATCTGAACTTATCGAAAGTACGACGGGTAAAGTTGCCCAGGGTGCTGAACTGGTGGACAAAACCAATGTTGCCTTTAAAAAGGTCAGGGAAAATATCGGAAAGGTGGCAGAACTTGTGGGAGAAATTTCCGCAGCCTCCAGGGAACAATCAGACGGGATTGAGCAGGTTAACCTGGCTGTGTCTGAAATGGATAAGGTCACCCAGCAGAATGCTGCCAATGCTGAAGAGTCTGCTTCTGCATCGGAAGAAATGAATGCCCAGGCAGCCCAGATGAAAGAGATTGTAGATGAACTGGTCAAGTTGGTGGGGGCTTCCAGAACCACTGGGTCCGTTTCTAAGCCCCTGGCTAGGCAGATATCCTCTGTCCATTCCTCCGGCCACAGGTTCGATGGGAAAACGCCAAGGGAAATTTCACCCGAGCAGCTAATTCCCTTTGAGGATGATAATTTTAAGGATTGCTAAATATTTTAAAGGGAAGAAGCTGTAAGGGTTTATTTACACAAACAAGGCTTAATCAATTGTCGATTAAGCCTTGTTTTGATTGAAATAGGCAGATTTTCCGGCTGCTTTTTAAAAGATCAGATCATCAAAAACAATGGGGACTTTTTCCTGAACATCTTTGAGCAGGGGGAGCATGAGTTCTATCATCTGGGGGTGGGACGCCTTTGCGCACCGAAGGCCAAAGATATGCCGCCACTCTCTTATGTTGGCTTTCATCACGATTTCCGTCTTCAGACTATTGGGTAATATCTCCCGGGCCTGCTGGGCTTTCCATCCATTTTGCAGCAAAATTTTATAGTCTGACTCTGCACGTTCCATGGCAGTTATCCAAACCTGTTCCCCCGGGGTTGAGCCGGAGGTATTATTGGGATCACTCCACCATACCGGTTTTATAAATTTCATTTCCCCTTCATATTTGACATATCGGGTGGATTCTTGGGCAAAACTGCAATGGCGGTGGCGTACCAGCTCATGGGTAACCCCTCTGTTGGTAACAAATTTGACAATTATATCTCCGAATTCAATCATGGCGTGGTGTCCTTTTCTTACCAGCATGTCCACAAATTTTTCAGCGGAGTCTTGGGTGATCTTATCCTCGGACTTGTAACAGGTTCTGCCTGCTTTTTCCAGCATTTGGAGATTGTTCGAAGGCAGGCTCAGTATTTCGTGGTATTGTTCAATAATTTTCATTTATTTAATTCCTCGGACCATGGGAACGGTCAGGCCTCCGTCCATTAAAAATAGGAGGGATGCCTCCTGTCCTTTTTCTTCCAGTGCTTTGTCAATGGCAGTCTGAAGATCGGAAAAAGGAGTTATGAACAATTTTGAAATCACATCAGGTTCCACATCGGTCACCCCCCACATCTGAGCCCATAACCCAATTTCCGCCATTTTGGCAGCCTTGTGGTAGCCCAGGACATATTCCTGCTCAATTTTATCCAATGCAGCCTTGGGAGTTTCGCTGGAGCCAAGGAGATCGGCAAAGGCTTTGCCGCCGATACCGCACCGGCATTTGGCCACAAGGATCATTATCCCGTTCTCCTTCAGGGCCAGTTTGGCATTGTCAATTCCCTTCTGGGCTTGGTAGAGGTCGATATCCTGGGGAAATTTCACCACGGATATCACAATGTCTGCTTTTTCATTTAAGGGTGCTGCAAAAACTTCATTTGCCTTGTCAATGGCGGCATGGAAGGAATCATGGATGTGGCCTGCACAGGTGGCATAAACCTTGTGGTGCTTGTCCAATACCGTCATGATGGAAAAAATTTCCTGTTTAACTGTCTTTATGGCATCCATCATATCTTCATGTACGGGGTTGCCGTCCAGGGCCAGGGCGCATGCTTCCGGCACCAGGGCCAGTTTATGGTTCTGCTCAATGGTCTTAAACCCTGCAATGCCCGGTAAAAAGGATTTTCTGCCCCCGGTGTAGCCGGCAAAATAATGTGGTTCAACCGAAGAGATTATAATGATTTTATCCGCCTCCACCCCGGCTTTGTTCACATACATCTGCGTTCCATTGGAGGAGGTGCCTAAAAAGACCTGATCCTCTTCTTTTCTGGCATCATGGACAATAATATTTTTCTTTATCTGCTCATAATAGGGACCGAAAATCTGTAAATATTCTTCCTGGGTGGGACCCCTGTGGGCCCCGGTTGCTATGATGAAGTTATGCTGTGTCCGGCTCAACTCATCAAAAATCACATCCAATACTTTTTGGGTGGGGGTGGGTCTTGTGGCATCATTGACAATTACCAGCACCCGCTGGGCATCGGACAAAAACTCTTTGAAGTTTTTACTGTTAATGGGATTGCCAATGGAATTTATGATTGCCTCATCTTCATTTTTAATCTCAACATCATTGGCTTCAAGAAAACTGACCTGAATGTCATCACCGATAACGACGGACAGGGAGCCCTCTTTTCCATAGGGTACATCTATATGCATTAATTTCTCCTCTAATGTATGGGGCCCAGGGTGTTCATCTGGTCAACAAAGGTGTCAATTTCCGCCTGGAACAGGGCCTTGTCACCGGCGGGGATTTCCACAAGCTGCACTCTTTCAGGATCAATTTTGACTGTTTCAAGGGTTTTTTTAAGATTGATGATCATTTTTTTTGCTTTAACATTGCCCCCGTGCTGACAGTCCCCTTCGGGACAGCAGGCCACAAGGACGCCCCAGGCATTGCTCAGGAAAGGGGACATGAGCAATTGAGCCTCAAGCCGCCCACCGCACATATTGACCAGGATTTCATAGGCATTGTCCTTAGTTTCCGATTCCGGCAGCTGGGATGCCTGGAGTTCCGGATAATAGGACCAGTTACAGGCAAATACAATGGCCTTTGCCGAAGAATGGGACTTTAGGAATGCCGCCGCTTTTTCGGTTAATTCTTCGCGGCTGGTGCCAAAACTGTTTTCTATTTTGGCAGCGCCTGCCGGGCATACTTCCACACAGATACCGCAGGACTGGCATTTTACAGGATCTGTCTCAATGCCGGTTTCCCCGTGGGATCGGGCTTCATGGGGGCAGGCCCCCACGCAGATAAGGCATCTGGCACAATTCAGGTGGGTGATGGAAGTGGTGCCGGGGCCTTTGAGTCCCATCTCCTTCAGATCTTTTTTGGCATCGGTAAATACCTCGGTCAAAGAGACCCCCGAGGAACAGGCAGCCTCACACCGTTTGCAATAAAAACAATTGAATAGTTTTTCAGCAGCAGCGGGTGTGGGTTCTACGGCTCCTGACAAAAGGCCGAAGGCCGTGATTATTTTGGCCCGGGGCGCATCAGATTCCCAATTTGTATATTTAAACATCGGACAATGTTCAAAACAATATCCGCATCTGATACAGCTTGCCAGGGTTCCTTCCCATTTTTCTAAATGCGTAAATTTTTTTTCTTT
>PIVS01000261.1 GCA_003353855.1 Desulfobacteraceae bacterium | reverse complement strand
AGTTTCCGGAACAAATTGACCCCCATGCCTGAAAATCCTTCCAAGGGAGAAAGCCCTGCATTAATATTGGAATAGCAGGCTCCGCAGGTCATGTTTTCAACCTTGAAAACAGCCCGCTGAATGGATTTTCCTTTGGTGTCTTCGGCCACGGCCGTTCCCATGGTTACAAAAAGAAAGGCGCCTGCCAGAATAAGTAAACTGAGTTTTTTCACGATTTCCTCCATTTAGTACATAAAATTCATTCTTTGTAAGAATTTTATCAAGAATAGTTTCAAATCCCGTGCCAGGCCAGGGTCAGAAAGGTGAAAATACTGCAAGGGCTTAAATTTTAACAAAAATTTTTTATTCGGAATGGCTCTTGGGGCAGGGGACAGACAAGGAGTAATCAGAAAAATGTAGACTATTCAATAGGGGGGTGTAGAATAGTCTACAACTTATACTTTTCAAGGCGGTATAGGAGGACATGTCTGGGGATCTTCAGAAGCCGGGCTGCCTCGGACCGATTCTGTCCCGCTTTTTCCAGGGCTTTGATCACATATGCTTTTTCAATCTCTTCCAGGGAGATGCCTTCATCGGGGATCACGGGCGTAAGCACCGACACCTTGGGTTCCATGCCCGGCAGGTTCAGGTCTTCTGGCTGGATAAGGGGGGCTTTTCTCAGGATAATACACCGTTCTACAATATTCTGCATCTCCCGTATATTTCCGGGCCAGTTATAGGTTCTCATCAGGCCCAGGGCTTGGGGGGAAAAGCGCACGTCAGCCGGGGCATCAAATTTTTTCAAAAAATGGGAAACCAGGGCAGGGATATCCTCTGTGCGCTCCCGCAGGGGCGGAATGAATAAGGGGATCACGCTGAGCCGATAATAAAGGTCATCCCGAAATTCCCCCTTTGTAATCCTTTCCGTAAGGTCCAGGTTTGTGGCGGCAATGATTCGTATGTCAAGGGTTATGGTCTTTTCAGACCCCACCGGCTGGATTTGCCTTTCCTGGATCGCCCTAAGCAACTTTACCTGGACATCCACGGCTAGCTCTCCGATTTCATCCAAAAAAAGGCTTCCCCTGGAGGCGGTCATGAAATGACCTTTCCGGTCCTTGACAGCACCGGTAAAAGCTCCTTTTACGTGGCCGAACAGTTCGGATTCAAGAAGGGTTGCAGGGATGGCAGCACAATTGACTGCCACCATGGGGCCCTTATGGCGTGGGCTGTTCTGGTGGATCAACCGGGCCAGCACCTCCTTGCCCGTGCCCGACTCACCTGAAATCAAAACGGTGGCCTCGCTGTTGGCTGCCCTGGATGCAGTTTCCAGCAATTCTTTCATGGCAGAACTGGCCGATACAATCCCCTGGGTTCCGGTGAGACGGTTCACCTCATGGGTGAGCAGCCGTGCCTGGGACCTGAGCCCCTTGAGCTCCAATGCTTTTTCACAGGATAAAATCAGGGTATCCCTGTCAAAGGGCTTGGTAATAAAATTAAAGGCACCCTTGTGCATGGCCTGAACAGCCATTTCAATAGAACCGAATGCTGTCATGATAATTACGGGGGTATCGGCAGACTCCTGCTTGATCGTTTCCAGGAGGTCCAGACCGTTCAAGTCCCCGAGTTTTACATCCGATACCACCAGATCCGGGTCATGTTTCTTAAAAAACTCAAGTCCCTGGAGTCCGGAATTTGCAGCCAATACGGAAAACCCCCTGGAGGACAAATTGTATTCGGTCACCCTGCGAAGGCTTGGGTCATCATCAATGAGCAAAATTGTCTGATTCATTATACCTCTTTTAATTTGCCAGGGATTTTGTATCCGGCAGGAACACGGAAAACTCTGCCCCCCCCATATCTGAAAGCGCCACCCCGATGGTGCCCCCCAGCCGCTCAACTATTTTTCTGGTAATGGAAAGCCCAAGGCCGGTTCCTTCCGCCTTGAACGTAACAAATGATTCAAAGACCTCTTCAAATTTTTCCAACCCAAGACCTGGCCCGTTATCTGCTACATTAATCTTGTATCCCTGTGATTCCCGGTAATGGCAGATGCGAATCTTTCCTTTTTTTGCCACGGCATCCACGGCATTGAGAATAATATTCATGAGCACCTGGATCATGGCGGCTTCCTCAACCCGGATCACCCTTCCGTTACCTGTTTTTTCACAGGTCACCTCAATGGATTTTTCCCGGATCTGGGGTGCCAGCAACTGGATTACCTTGTCAAGGATCTTGTCCAGGGGTTCGGATTCGGGAACCTCATTGTTAATGGGCTGCTGGCCCCGGCAATAGATAAGCACCTCGTTTACTGAATTATTGAGCCTTGAAATTTCAGACCGCATGATCTCGATGAATTCATGCTTGGGATGGGAGGGGGGCACTTCATCTGCCAAAATTTCAGCTGCCCCTTTAATGGAGGCCAGTGGGTTTTTGATCTCATGGGCCAGGGAGGCGGACACATGACCCAGGCTGGATAATTTCTGGGACTGTCCCAGTTGTTTTTCCGCCTGTACCAAGCGGGTGGCCTGGCCATGGAGCCGTTTATAAGAGATACTTAATTTTTCCGAAAGTTGCTGGTACTTTTTTCTAAGCCGGTTTTCCCGGCTGGAGATCAGGCCGATTACAAGACCGGCTGCCAGGTAAAACAAAATTTCCGATAATTCCGAATAATAGGCTTCCGGTCCCTGGAACCAGAACATGAACAAATGGGGTACAAAGGAAATGCAGGAGAGCACCGCAATGAGCAGGCCACCCCTGACCCCGTAGAGAATTGCCCCAATTGCAATGGGAAAATAGGAAAGCCTGCGATAGGTGTCATGGTAGAGGATCATATACCCGGGGGTAACATAATGCAGCACCCCGATTAACGTCACCATTGCTATCAGGCAAATAAAGAGTATTTTTCTTGTTTTTGGTGTCATCCAGGACCGGTCCAAAATGTTTAATTGTCTGCCAGGCTCTCATTGTATGGGAAAGAGGGATAAAGATCAACCAGAGGTTGGCCTGCTCCTTCATCATGCCACCTTTTTATCAAAATCTGCAGACTGAGGTTTCCCTTTTTGAGGTTGATGGTATTATGCTTTTTAAAAGCGAATTAACACCTTCCGGTGCCATCCACACCCAGCTTTTCCAAGCAAAGATCAATCAGTCCTGAAAAGCTAATCTTGAAAAAAAGTTCAATTGGTTTTAAAGATTTCCATTTTATATTTTCCAGGGGACTCGGGTATCTCGATAATCGAAAAATTTTCCAGGCTTGATTTAGTTTTTATGGAAGAATAAACTCCGGAAAAATCAGTTCCTGGAAATACTTTGCCTGTGATTTCAATTTTAGAAATATTTTCCTGGTAGCGGGTCCATTCAAAAAATAAAAATAATTTTTCTTCAAGGGTTTTGATTGCGGCATTTATTTTTGGTGTCAAAACAATTATTTTTTTTTCAAGCGTTTCTTTTTTTTGATCGTGCAATTTTTTTGTCTTGTTAATTTCTTTAAGGGAGGTGACTGATTTTTCCATTCTTGTTTCAAAATTTGAAATCAGCTTGACGATATTTTTTAGTTTTGCTTTTTTAAATTGCTCTTGGTTTTTCTTGAATTCCATTGCAAGGCTTCGTTTTTTCTTTTTTGCCCGGTCGTGGAAAATTTTTAGTTCGATCATTTTTTGAAATAATTTTTGGGAAAGGTGTTCCTGTTCCTCTTTTTTTCCTTTTAGGGATTCAAGTTTTGCTGAGATACGGTCAATTTCCTGAGAAATGGATTGTTCAAGTTGAAGAATATGATGTTCGCCTCCGGAGTTGATGGTGCACGATTTTGTTTTCTCACTTCCGGCTCCGGCTAATATAACTCCTTTTTTGGCAAAAAGACTGGAGGAAATTATCCTGCATCCCGGGGAATCGATTTTGCCGCTGCAGCTTATTTTTGAATCGAAGATTTCGTTTTCTATATAAATGTTCCCAAATGTTTCTATTTGACAATTATGCAGGTAGCGGGCATGGATATCTCCCTGGGATCGGATAATGGCATCGGTGATACCCACATCTGTCCGTATATTTCCAATGGCTTCTATTCGGGCTCCCCTTATTTCCCTGGCCTTAATGCTGCCGGCGGTTATTGGGTAGGCACCGGTCAATACCCCGGAAATCGATAGATTTGCATAGGCTTCAAGGGGGCCGTATCGCAGGTCTGCATCTTCTAGCACATGGATGATGGGATGAACAAATAAATTTTTCTCTATGGACAATGAAGGAATACCTGTCCTTGCGGCAAAAAAACTGCTGCCATCCTGGGAGGGTCTGGTGCCGCTTCCACATCGGAGATAGGTTGTTTGGCAGGATTCTTGTTTTATCTCCCTGCCCAAAACATCTTTCAGCACCAGGGTGTTTTGGCCTATATCCTGTTGTGCCAGATGATCTCCCTTCCTTTTTTCTCCCAGCTTTGTAAGGCTGGTTTCAAGATGGAATACAATTTTTTTCGCCTTTATCAGTTTTGATGAAAAGTCAGACCTGGCTACCGGGAATTCAAGGTTGCCCAGATTCAGTTGCCCCTGGAGCAGGGCGTCCGGGTATACCCCGTTGGTAATCCCATGGGATTTTAGATCGGCTTTTAATTGGGAAACAGTGGTTTGGGATAAGAAATTTTTATTAATTTTAACCCTTGCCATCATTTTGTCCGGGCTGATTATCACCTCAACTACAGAATTGTTTTCCCCTGCTTCGGTATCTTGGGATCTGTTTTGATCCTTCAGGACAATGTCTTTTTGTTCCCGGGTTATCAATTTCATGGTGACCATGATATCGCACAGAATTTTTAATTGGTTTTTCTTCTCAAATTCCTCCTCCTGGGCTTTCTGGGCAATCATCACTTCCCGTTCCGATGCCAATCCTTTTTCTGTGACCCTGGCAGCAAATTCCCTGTCCAATGCTTTGATCCGCAGGAATTTTTTTTCATATTTCGACAACTTCGAATCATCTTCAAAAACCTGGGATTCCATTCCCGGGGCCATGGTTTCTTTGGCCGGTTCATTTTCAGGTTTAGAGGCAAAGATCTTATCCGCTCTTTGTTCCAGTAAAATTTGCTCTTTTAAGATAGATTTTTTTTGTTCTGCCGTGATCACCCTGGATTCCACCAGAATATCCCCGATCAGTTTTTTGAGCCTGGCCCGTTTGAACTCTTTTTTTTGGAATTCGATTGCCTTTTGAACATCAACTTGGCTGGTAAAACCCCTTTCTATGGCGATTTTCCCAAATTCTTCGCCCCTCTTTTTGATGATATGGTATTCTTGTATGAGCTTCAATAGACCTAATTGATAACGGGTAGCAAATTTCTGCCCCAGGAGAAGCCCGTCATAATCCACTGGTTTTTTTTCTTTTTTCCTTAGGCCATGCAATGCAATGATGTGACGGTGCTGGTCTTTATCAATGGTTCCGTACTGCAGTGCAAGGCTGGCAAGCGTCGGAATATTATTCGTCTGGGCCACTATATGTTCTTCCCGCGAAGTTTCAATTAATGATTTGTTGGCCCAACATAATGAATTTATACCATAAAGTAAATAATAAGATAATAAGATGATCAGTAACAGGGGGCAGGCTTTACCCTAGTACAGAGCTTCCAGGTCAACGTGGGCCTCAAAATGGGCCTTTAGCAAGTCATAGTTTTTTTCTTTTCCCTCACCCATGCTTCCTACCTTTGTCGCCAGTTCAGTCAGGCCGATCAGGGCCAAATATTTGGATGAAATGCCAGGGGAATCAAAAAAACCGTGGATATAGGTACCTGTAACCCGGTTGTCTTCAGAAATGCACCCCTCTGTCTCATTACAGGGGAGTGAATTTCTTGAGGTTATACTGAGAAAAGGGCTGCCTGAAAAACGCCGGGTAAATCCCATATGGATTTCATACCCGCGGCCCGGGGTGCCATCCCATTCAAATTGGCTCAATGTGGTTGTTTTCGGGGCTTTTAAAATCGTTTTTATTGGAAGCAACCCAAGACCCCTGCTTTTCCCCGGCTTTCCTTCCAGCCCCTGGGGATCCTCCACCCAGGACCCAAGCATCTGATACCCTCCGCAAATGCCAAGAATATGTCCCTTTTCCCTATGGTATTCTTTTAAGGCTGGTTCAAAACCCTTTTTCAGCCAGGCCAGGTCTTCACGGGTATTTTTAGATCCAGGAAGAATAACTGCATCAAACCGGGATAAATTACCAGGTGTATCAATAAACAGGGTTTGAATTGCTTTTATCTGGGACAGGGCATGAAAATCTGTGAAATTGGCAATATGGGGCAGGCGCACCACTGCAATGGTGGGTAAGCTTGGATCTAACTTATTTAAATTACTGCAATTTTCAATTTCTACAGAATCTTCAGCATCAATTTTAAAATGGGAGTACCAGGGCAATACCCCAAAAACTTTTTTCCCTGTTCTTTTTTCTATCCAGTCCACCCCATCCTTGAAAAGGGCAATATCTCCCCTGAACCGATTGATGATGAATCCTTTTACCATGTCCTTGTATGAATCGGGCATACAGTCCAGGGTTCCCACAATTTGAGCAAAAACGCCTCCCCTGTGAATGTCGGCTGTCAGCACGACATCGGCGCCTGCATACTCGGCCATGGGAAAATTGACAAGATCATTTGCCATGAGGTTGACCTCGGCACAGGACCCTGCTCCTTCCAGTATGATCCGGTCATATTGTGAGGATAATCGGTCAAAGGCCTCACAGGCTTTTTTGAAATAAAAGCCCTTGTTCTGATGATAATCCATGGCCGTTTGATTTCCATGGACCATACCGTTTAATATGACCTGGGACTGTTTTTCTCCAGTGGGTTTAAGGAGGATGGGGTTCATGT
>PIVS01000806.1 GCA_003353855.1 Desulfobacteraceae bacterium | reverse complement strand
CGGCCGGGTTTGAAGTTTATTACCTGCCGGTGTGGGATGAACAGCCCCCGGACATGGCAGAAATGGAAAAAGGGTTGGCATGGCTGGATGAAGCCATATATCTGGGAAAAAAAATATTGATCCATTGCCGCCACGGCATCGGCCGCACAGGCACCCTCATCGCCTCCTATATGATTCGCAGGGGGATGCCTCTTAAAACGGCGAAAAAAAAACTCAAAAAAACCCCGGCCGGCCCCTCCAGCTACGGCCAATGGAAATTGCTCAAAAAATACGGCAAACAGTCCGGACACCTGACCATCAGGGAACCCAGCCTTGAACAAAATCATCAGGTTGATTTAGGAGTCTGGTTTAAAGAGTATGAAGCCCTTGTCCGCAAAGTTGATGCCCGGATAAGGGCCGGGCATGGCGAATCACCCTGCGGCCGGGGTACTCCGGCCTGCTGCCACGAATATGTCACCCTTGAGTTCATAGAAGTCGTCTTTCTGAGCCATACCGTGAACCAAAGCCTTAAAAGTGTTAAACGCCACAAAATAATTGAAACTGCAGCTAATATTTCCTCACAGACCCGAAGAATCATCCGGGCCCTTGGAAAGGATCAAGCAAATCCCACAAACCTGACCATGGGAAACATGGGTCTGGCCGAGGCCTATGCCCGGGAAAAGATGCGATGCCCCCTCAATGACGGCACCGGCTGCATGCTCTATGAATTCAGACCCATCCGGTGCCGATGCCACCCTGAGTTCCCTGAAAACCAGGCCCTTGTGGCCGAGGCTCTCCAGACCCTGTCAAGGAATCTGTTCTTTGACCTTTCCAGTACCTTTCTGGAAGATCCTGACTTGAGCTTTTCCCTCTGTGATGCTCTGTCCGGAAAATTTGTCCAGACCTATTTCCACCATTTGAGCAGAAGCGGGCCATTGGGGAAAAACCAATGAATCATCTCCCAGGCTGGGCTATACAGGCCCCAGGCTTAAAAGCCCGGCCACCTTTTCTTCCAGTTCTTCCTTGTCAATGGGTTTGACACAATACTCACCAGCCCCAAGTTTCATACATTCCCTGGCCGTTTCAATGGTGGGATAACCTGTGAGCATCATCACCCGGGTGGCAGGAGACCGTTTTCTGATCTCTTCCAGAACCTCCACCCCGGACATCTTTTTAAGTTTTATATCCAGGATAGCCAGGTCCACACTATTTTCCTCTGCAAAATCAATGGCTGCTTCCTCTTCGGTAAACACGGCAACCCCATACCCTTTTTTTTCCAATATCCGTTTGATCAAATTGACTGCATCCAGCACATCATCCAATACCATTATCATCGCCATTACGCCCCTCCTTTTGCCGATCCACCATTGGCAGGTGTACCACAAATTCAGTTCCTATTCCCCGTTTTTCCGATAACTTCTCCAAATTTTGAGAAGGTGAGAACACCTGGATATCCCCGCCATGCTCCTGGATGATCCCAAAGGTGACGGACAATCCCAGTCCCGTTCCCCTGTCCGGGCCTTTGGTTGTGAAGAAAGGATCAAAAATCTTTTTAATATCTTCTGCTAAAATTCCATGTCCGGTATCTTTAACCGAGATGATCACCCCTGGCCCATTGATGTCCACAGCCGTGGAAACCATTATCTTACCGTGGCTGCCAATGGCATCAAAGGAATTATTAAGCAGGTTCACAAACACCTGTTTAAGTTTTCCCTT
>PIVS01000805.1 GCA_003353855.1 Desulfobacteraceae bacterium | reverse complement strand
AACATGGGTAACTCCTTTCTTAATTAGGGGGCATAAACGACCACAATCAATTCCGCATCTTTATCTCCGGTATTGCGCAGGTCATGTTTAATCCCTGAATTAAAATGGAGAGAATCCCCAGGTTCCAGGAGGTTTATATGATCCCCCACCTGAACTTCCACCCGGCCTCCCAGCACATAGACAAATTCTTCCCCTTCGTGGTGGAAGCCGACACCATCATGGCTGGTGCCTGCATCTACCACAATGCGGAATGCCTTTAAATGCTTATTTGCAGCCCCCGGTGTAAGGGGGGTATAGGCATAGTTGTCCGTTCGTTTGGTATAGGCCTGGGCTCGTTCTTCCTGGGTGTCACCCTGTTCCTTGAGCAAAAATCCTGAATCCAGCTGAAGGGTTCTTGAAATCTGTAGCAAGGTTCCCACAGATGGTCTTTGCTCACCGCCTTCAATCTTTTTGATAAACTCCTTTGACAATCCTGTTTCATTTGCCATGGTGTCCAGGCTCATTTTCTTATCCAGCCTGGCCCGCCTGATTCGCTTGCCTATGGGGGTAATTTCTTTCTTTTTAGCCATTATATCTCCAATAGTTTGAGATCTTCAAACTTCATTTTTGATTGAGTGCTCGTTCTGCCCGTGAATACTAAAAGACCGATTCCCCTTTCATCTTACCTTATTAAAAAAGGTTACTCGATAACTTCAACCCAATTTTCAGTGTCTTCTGATTTTCCATATTGAATGGAGGTGAGAGCATCGTAAAGTTTCACTGATGTCTTACCCGGGGTGCCGTCCCCAATATTAATGGTTTTATCACCGTATCGGATCTCTCCCACGGGGGAAATGACCGCTGCCGTACCAGAGCCGAATACCTCTGTCAGACTTCCATCCTCACTGGCTGAAAAAATCTCATCAATGCTGATTTTCCGTTCCGAGACCTTCATCCCCCATTTTTGGGCCAGGGTAATGACAGAATACCGGGTGATTCCGGGAAGGATACTGCCGGTAAGATTGGGAGTTACCAGTTCACCATTGATAATAAAGAAGATGTTCATGGCACCGACTTCTTCAATGTATTTCAGTTCGAGGGCATCCAGCCACAAGACCTGGGCATACCCCTCTTTTTTTGCCTTTTCCCCTGCATTGAGGCTGGCCGCATAGTTGCCTGCGGTCTTAAATTCACCCACCCCGCCGCGAACCGCCCGGACACGGTCCTTGGAAACCCAGATTTTTACCGGATTAAATCCTTCGGCATAATAGGCGCCCACGGAACAGAGGATAATGTAAAACTTAAAGCTAAAAGAGGATCTTACCCCCAGGAAGGGGTCGGTGGCAATAATGGTGGGGCGGATATACAAAGAGGTCCCAAGGGTTTCTGCAATCCAGTTTTCTTCCAGTTTGACCAATTGCTTCAGGGCACCCATTACCATATCAATATCCAACTCGGGAATGCAAAGTCCCTTGGCAGACCGGTTCATTCGCTTAAAATTATCCCGGGCCCGGAACAACTGAATTTTATTGTCCGGTGTTTTATAGGCTTTCAGTCCTTCGAAAATCGCCTGGCCATAGTGCAGGACCATGGCAGCCGGAGACATTTCAAAGTTCGCATAGGGCTCGATGCGGGGATCATGCCAGCCCTTATCAACTGAATAATCCATCACAAACATATGATCTGTGAATGCCGTACCAAATCCAAGATCCTCATCC
>PIVS01000804.1 GCA_003353855.1 Desulfobacteraceae bacterium | reverse complement strand
TCGTCCAGGCCGGGAGAATACTCAGTTACCAGTTCACCCTCAACCAATTGCTGGAATCTTACCCGAAACCCTTTGGGTTTTATTATCCAGCCTTCTGATATGATTTTCATGCCCTTGGCAAGTTTCATCTTCTTCTCCTTTAGTTAAACTCTTCCGGGTCTGTCCCTTGTCTGCAGTTAGTTTCCAGGCCGGTCATATGGTAGAGGTTCATCTGGGGATAGGCAAAGGCAATTTTCTCGGCATCAAATCTAAGTTTTGTCTTTTCCTGGAGTTCACATTTTGTTACCCAGTATTTCAGGTTGTTGACCCAGCATCTGCCCCCCAGTTTCACCCCGTGGGGCCCCAGTTCCAGAACATAAACCTGGGGGGAAGGCTTGGCCAAAATTCTCGCATCTTCCGTCATCACGGCTTCTATCACCTGCTTGGCCTTGATAAGGTCCTGGTCATACCGGATGGTAACATCAACCTTGACCCTCCGGGTCGTTGTAAAATGATAGTTGATAACAATACCATCCAGGATCTGGCGATTAGGCACAAAAAAGGTTTTACCGTCAAAGGTCCGAAGTCTCGTGTTTAATATGGTGGTGGCTTCAACCTTTCCCAACAAATCACCGGTTTTGACCGTGTTGCCTACTTTGAAGGGCAGGGTTGGGATCAGGGGTCTGCAAATAACAATCACCCCGATGACGGAGAGTACAATGATCATGATCAGGGCAATGAGGGGACCCGGCCTTGCCCCGAGCTCCATTGCCGATGCCACAATGACAATCCCCAGCATGAAGACGCCGACGCTGTTGGCCACGATGGAGGTGGTGGCCGCATTCTTAGTAAGTTTTGCCAATAGTTTTTTTAGTGCCTGGATTGCCCACTTGGTCAAAAACAGTCCCACAATCAATATAATCAGGGCCATAATCATTTCAGGCCCGTGTTCCCGCATGAGTTTACCAAGTTCCCGGAGTTTGCTTACCTGGTCGTCCATATGTTCTCATCCCTGTAAATTGCAAAATAAGTAAAACAAAGCAAATTAGAAATCAATATACTGCCCTATAGTCAAATCCGGTTTCCCTGTCAAGAAAGGATTGCTCTTCAGATGATTTCCAATGGAGCCGTAAAAATAAAAAAGACCGGAAAACATTTGGTTTCCGGTCCTTTTTATTGCGAGGGCAAGAACAACTTGCCTGTAAATTCAAATTGCTCTTATTTAACAAGTTCCCTGTGACTGGTAATAAGGTTTCCCACCACCTCGGGATCAGCCAGGGTGGAGATATCCCCCAGATCAAATTCGTCTGTGGCTATTTTCCTTAAAATACGACGCATGATCTTGCCGGACCTTGTTTTGGGCAATGCCGGCGCGAAATTGATCACATCCGGTGTGGCAATGGGCCCGATTTCCTTTCTGACATGGGCTTTCAAAGAGGCCAGAAGTTCCTCGGAGGGTTCGGAACTGACCATGAGGGTGACAAAGGCATAAATCCCCTGGCCTTTGATGGCATGGGGATACCCGATAACTGCGGCTTCGGCCACTTGTCTGTGACTGACCAGGGCGGATTCCACTTCCGCTGTGCCCATGCGGTGGCCAGACACATTGATGACATCATCCACCCTGCCTGTAATCCAATAATAGCCGTCTTCATCCCTGCGGCAGCCGTCCCCGGCAAAATAATAGCCGTCAAACATCTGAAAATAAACTTTTTCAAA
>PIVS01000260.1 GCA_003353855.1 Desulfobacteraceae bacterium | reverse complement strand
TTCCGACAACTTTAAAGAAACCATGAGAATTGTTTTTGATGATTACCTTGGTAAATGGAACTACCGAACAATACCGGAAAAACCTAATTAAGGGTAATTTATTTAAATTTAATTCCTTAAGATATGAAACCCGGGTAGAGCTTGACTGGAAAACAACCCTTGACTCCTCCACAAAAGGGACGGTGGGTGAAGTAATTTTAAGGGCAAACGGAAGGGAAGACGGCAAAAGCTATAGAAGAGATTTGCCGGCGGTTCTTGCTGCAGGGCTTTTATGGAATGTAACCCCTGAATTTTCCATTACCCCCTCCTATACCCTTTATCTTGAAAAAGATGCAGATTGGGGAAGTCAGAACAACAGTGTCAGTCATAATTCCTATGATCTAGCCATCAGCCTGAGCTACGAATTTACGAAAAAGCTGTCCGGAACCATGGGTTATATGTATACAGATGTAGGCATGAAACCGGATGATTTTAGTTTGATTGAACAGATGAGCCCGCCCCTTGACGCCCATACCATAGCCCTGGGGGGGAAGTATAGGTTCAGTGAGAGAATGTCAGTTGCCACAGGATTGATGGGCAGTTTTTATCAATCCGATGATGCAAGTGCAGTCTACCTGGCACCGGGAGTGGAAAGAACCCCCCAAGTCACCTATGATAAAACTGTGTATACCCTGGCCATTAATTTGCAGTATCGCTTTTTTTAAAGCGGGAGGGCCGTATACATAAAGACCAGGCAAACAGGTTTTCCCCTTCTCTCAGTTTCCAAGGATAAACAGATGGCATAGATAGGAGTACCAGATTAAAGTCAATCTCTTTATGAGAAGCACTGTGGCAGAAGATGCTAAGCCATCCTGTCCGCCGAAATCTTAATCATTATATCCCTTGTCACGTTATGACCAGTTCAGTGTCATACTAAAGTTCAAGCTTGATGTTATATAAACTTTGTACAACATCCCGCCACTGCCCCATGGGACGTTCTTTTTCAAAAGCTTGTTCAAGTACTCCAATCTGCGCCATTTGCCAGTGATATAGGGCCATAAAGACAGGTAATAATTGGCTCTGTCTTTTTTGTCAGTTCGATTTCTGCGAAGGTCACAAGGCAAATAAAACTGCCAGGGTTTCTTGTCCCAAAGCGGTTTAGTGCCTTTGTCAGGGATTTAAGCTTTCGCCGGAGTAATTGGCGGGTGCTGAAACGGTCTGACATCAGATATAATGAACTTGTTGAAAATGGTCTGATACTGCTTTGAGTTTCATCAAGAAAACCAGGAAAAGGGTGATCCACTACAGTGTGAATACGATTTTTTACTTCTGTTTTCATTTTAACCAGTTTTTTTCTATGGTGTACAAAGCCCTTGAAAAAGCGGGTCAGAACCGTTCCGAAGCAACCCGGCTTCTTAAAATTCCCCGACATGTCCTTCTCTACCGTCTGGAGAAATATGGACTGTAGACTATTCTAGACCCCTGTGGAATAGTCTGCACTTCAGATTTGTTTCTTTGGTATTCAAAACTCATTTTTTTGCCTGGTTCGGTGGGGGGAAGTTTAAGGCCCTGGAACCTGAGAATGGAGTGATTTCCATCCCTGTCAATGGAATTTCCGATGGCAAGGCCCACTATTTCAAGACCAAATCCGATAAAGGGGTGATGGTGGAGTTTTTTGTGGTCAAAAGCCATGACAATATTATCCGGGCGGCTGTGGATGCCTGTGATGTATGTTACAGGGCAGGAAAGGGCTATATCCAGGAGGGCAATATATATCCCTGGGCAATATCAAACGGCGGAAGGGCAAGATACTTTTTCTGGCCCTGGGTCTGATCATCGGAATCTCCACCATCGTGACTTTGCTGGGCATTACCGAAACCATGACAGCAGAGATCGAGGAACGGCTCAATAAATTCGGGGCCAATATTGTCATGGTACCCAAAACCGAAAATCTTTCCCTTAACTACGGAGGCACTGACGTGGGCGGGGTGAGCTATGAGGTGCGCGAGTTCAGCCAGGAAAATGAAAATCAGGTATTGCTGGGGGCCTCTGTGGCATCTATCCTGGGGGTTAGTCCAGGGGATGAAATGATGATGGAGAACAGGCCGCTTATAGTTTCCGGTGTGCTTTTTGACCCGTGAGATCGGTATATTCAGGGCAATTGGATTTCGTCAAACCCATGTGATGCAGATTATTCTGCTGGAGGCACTGGTGCTTGAAGATAAGACCCATCCTCTGCCGGAGCAGTTGTCCGGGGGGGAACAGGAACGGGTGGCCATTGCCAGGGCCATTGTGAACAAGCTCCCCATTATTATGGCTGATGAACCCACTGGCAATCTGGACTCTGCCACGGCCATGGAGATCATGGCACTGCTAAAGGGTTTGAATGATGAAGGCCATACCATTATCATGGTGACCCATAATGCAGCAATGGAAGCCCATGCCACCCGCAGCACTCGTCTGATCCTGCCATTTCCACTAGCTTGGCCCCGGAGGCCTGGATTACCTGTCTGGGCTGATTTGCAACCCCAAGGGATTTTTTCAGATGGCAGGGATCGTGATAGGTGACAATCTCCTGGTCTGTTCCCTGCTCCGGATCTGATGATTGGGAGCTGCCAAGGTCAGGAACCACCCGGTCCACAAGGAATTGGTTGATATCCATGGTCCGTTTTGACAGCTCCTCCAGCTGTGTTTTTATTCCCGGCATGGCCGAATGTCCCTATATCAATTTTATATTTAACAGCGATCTCCTGGAGAGATCTCACCATGTCCGGAATCCTGCTTCTGGGCACGGTGGCATCTTCCAGGACCAGGGTGGGTTTGAGTTTGGTCAGGGCAGACAGGGCCGACCGCCGGGCTGGACAACGGCATACATGTCAGTTTCGTTGATTTCGATGATCTTGTTCAGCCGCCCTGTGAGAAGTACGATTCCGGTGCTTTCCGGTATGGTGCCTCCGGAAAGATTGGTGCCTGCTCCCCTTGCGGTCAGTGGAATATGGTTTTCATGGCAAACCCTTATAATTTGTCCCACCTCGTCGGTATTTCCGGGCATAACAGCAGCAAGAGGCATCTGGGAGTCCAGGACAGCCGCATCATAGGAATAGGTGAGCATGTCCTCTTTTTCCACAAGGATATTGTCTGGCCCAACGATTTCTTTAAACTTGCTGATGACTGGCTTATTGATCATGGTTCGCCTCATTTTGCTATTGGTACTACCAATAGGGATTTGTTTTGTTTAAAAAAGCAAAACTATCTGATTTTATTTGATAAAAAAGATATACCAGAGATGGTAGCAAAAAACAAACAATGCAATTTTTCAAAAATTGGCCTGTCGGATGTCTGGAAATGCTCCAGGAATTTTGTGCCCCCTCTGGTTCTCTTTGCTCATGTGTGTTAAGCTTCAGCATCTTTTTTAACACCTCCCTTTGGATATGCCCAGTGTGTTTTTCAGATCTTGATGAGCAGGGCTAAACAATCAAGAAAGCAGGTAATAATGGTGGAAAACATGATTCAAACCTTTATTGACAAGGCCGGTCTGGTTTCCGCCAGGGTGTATCAGGTGTCCTCTCTGGCAGCTGCCCTGGAAAAAACTGTTGAGATCTGCCAGGCTAAGGGACCTTTGGATCCTCAGATGGGGCCCCAACCGGAAAAGGGTGGAGAGCAAAGCAGAATCATGGCTGCTCCCAACCTGGATGAGTCAGGCTTTGCCGCATTGGGCAAGGTCTGTGATGCTGCCAAGGGAATTACCCTGGTGCAGGAAGGACTGAGGCAATATCCCGGAGGTATTGACCTGGGGGTGACCCAAATGGATTTCGGCATTGCCGAAACCGGGACCCTGGTTTTAAATTCAAATTGTGAAGAGACTCGGCTGGCCACCATGCTGTCGGAAATCCATGTGGCCATCCTCAGGATATCAAAGATCCGTTCAACCGCCCTTGGCATGGCAGATGAACTCAAAACGCTTGTGGGCAAATCAGGGGATTACTTAGCTTTTATAACCGGTGCAAGTCGGACAGCCGATATTGAACGGGTATTGGCTATTGGGGTCCACGGTCCCCTGGAATTGGTTATTATCCTGGTGGAGGGATAAGGTCATGGCAAAGGAAGAAAGCTTAAAAGCCTATAAAGACAGGCTGGACGATGCACTGGGCAATAAATTTCTGCGCAGGGCCATGGATAATTTTGCCCTGGCCTATCGGGAGTCCCGGAAAAATGCCTTTTCAGGCATGGACCTTAAGGGGATGATACAGGAAGTGGCTGATATCAAGGCCAATGCGATTATTCACAATGAAGTCCTCCTGGAAACATTTACCAAAAAGGCAGAAGCCAACGGCATCCAGGTCCATCTGGCCGAGAAAGCAGAGGATGCCAACCGCATCATCGCGGAGATCGCCAAACAGACCCGGACCCGACAGATTGTCAAATCCAAATCCATGACCGCCGAAGAGATTCACCTGAACAGATGGCTGGAAAATGAGGGTTTGGAGGTCACCGAAACCGACCTTGGGGAGTGGATTGTCCAGCTTCGCAAGGAAGGACCATCCCACATGGTGATGCCGGCCATCCATCTGTCCCGTCACCAGGTGGCAGATCTGTTTACCACGGTCACAGGGACAGAGCAGGATGCCGAGATCCAGCAATTGGTGAAGGTTGCCAGAAAAGAACTCAGGGAAAAATTTGTCACAGCAGACATGGGCATCACCGGTGCCAATTATTTGATCGCCGAGACCGGCACCATCGGTATTGCCACCAACGAGGGCAATGCCCGTCTGGTATCCACTCTGCCCCGTGTCCATGTGGCACTGGCAGGGATCGACAAGCTGCTGCCCACCATAAACGATGCCCTGTCCATCAACCGGGTGCTGCCCAAAAATGCCACGGGCCAGGCCATCACCTCCTATGTGACCTGGATCACAGGACCTTCCGAGTGCAAGACAACAAAGAGCGGCAAACGGGAAATGCATCTGGTCTTTCTGGATAACGGCCGGAGCAAAATTGCCAGGGATCCGGTGTTTGCCCAGATCCTCCAATGTGTCCGTTGCGGGGCCTGTGCCAATGTCTGCCCGGTTTACCGCATGGTGGGCGGCCATCAATTGGGCCACATCTATATCGGCGCCATCGGTTTGATCACCACCTATTTTTTCCATGGCCGGGAGCATGCCAGAAACCTGGTCCAGAACTGTACAAATTGCGGGGCCTGCAAGGAAGTCTGCGCCGGTGGTATTGATCTGCCCTCCCTGATCAAGGATGTCCATGCCAAAATTCAGGATGAAGAGGGCCATCCCCTGAAAAGCATAATGCTGGGAAAGGTATTAAAGAGCAGAAAGCTGTTTCATACCCTGCTTCGTACGGCACAGAAAGCCCAGAGACCTGTAACAGGCGGTACGCCGTATCTTCGTCATCTGCCCATGGTTTTCTCCAGAGAACATAATTTCAGGGCCCTTCCTGCCATTGCCAAAACCCCGTTTCGGGACCGGTTTGATACGTTGAACAAGACTGTGGAGTCACCAGCCTATAAAATTGCTCTGTTCTCCGGCTGCGTTCAAGATTTTGTCTATCCCGAACATCTGGAGGCGGCCATGAGAGGGTTTGAACAGGCAAATGTCAGGGTAAGCTTCCCCATGGACCAGTCCTGTTGCGGCCTGCCTGCGGTGAGTATGGGGGAAACATCAGCAGCCCGGGATGTGGGCCTACAGAATTCAGAGGCCTTTGCCAACGTGGATGTGGACTATATTGTCACCCTCTGTGCCTCTTGCGCCTCCCATTTAAAACACGGCATGCCCAGACTGGTGAAGGATTATGCGCCTGAAAAGGTCGAATCCTTTGCCCAGAAGGTGATCTCCTACAGCCAGTTCATGAATGATGTGGTGGGAATAGAGTCCTGTCAGGGTTTGGGAAAGAAAATCGCTTTCCATTCCCCCTGTCATCTCTGCCGGGGCCTGGGGGTAAAAAAGGCACCCAGGGAACTCATTGCTAAATCCGGGAATGACTATGTCCCCACCCGGGAAGAAGAAACCTGCTGCGGATTTGGCGGCAGTTTCTCTGTTAATTTCCCCGGGGTGTCCAGGGAGATACTGACCCAGAAACTGGATGATGTTCAGTCTTCCGGGGCGGAACTTTTGGTCACGGAATGTCCGGGCTGTGTGATGCAGCTCCGGGGGGGGGCAGTGAAACAGGACAGGGATATTGAGGTAGCCCATTTGTCTGAAATTCTTTATCCCGAATAAACGTTTTCCCAGTAAAAGTCTTTTATAGAGCAAGGTGACCCTTAGAGCGTCGTAACCCTGTTTTTGCCTGTTTGTTTGGACTGGTACAGGGCCTTGTCTGCCCGGTTCATGAGTTTTTCCATGGACTCTTGGGTTTTGTGCTCTGTAATCCCGAAACTGCAGGTGATTCGTGTTTTTGTTAGGAAATCATGGGTTTCAATGATCTGTCTAAGTTTTTCCGCCAATGTATGGGCAGCCTGACCCGAATTTTCAGGGACCAGGATGACAAATTCTTCTCCACCCCACCGGGCAAAACTATCTAAACATCGTACCTGAATCTATATAATTTCTTTAATTCATTCTGCGTTTGTGCCTCTTTAAAGTAATACATTTGATTTCCTTAAAATAATCTGCTTTGAATTTCAACTGAGAACAGTGGATTAGGAATAGAAATCAAATTAAATGACCAAAAACCCTTAGATATCAATGAGTTATAAAAATATAGACTTTTATGTAATAATATGAGATGGTTACGGTGCAACTTTGTAAGATCCCAAAAAGTGAGGGGGGTTAAAGAAAGTATTAAACAAACTTGCGATAAGGTGCTAATCGTATAATGCATGAGTGCAAGTAAATTAATATCCCAAATCCCTAAAGAAGAAATCACGCCAATTGTAGCTGCGTTATTGGAAATAATCCAAAATC